>DATFXA010000044.1:0-5172 GCA_035258645.1 Gaiellaceae bacterium | reverse complement strand
CTGTGTCGTGCCCGGTTTCACCGACTCGCATGTCCACTTCCCGAGCTGGGCGCTTGCGCAGCGCGAAGTCCGGCTCGAGGGCACCGACTCGCTCGACGATGCGCTGACCCGGGTGCGAGCGGCGCTGCCGGTCCGCACAGGGACCTGGCTGCTCGGCCGTGGCTGGCGGAGCGGTGACTGGCGGCCGGAGGTCGAGCCCACGAAGGAAGCGTTGGACGAGATCGCCGGCGAGACGCCTGTCGCCCTGCTGGCCCGCGACTCCCACTCGATCTGGCTCAACTCCGCGGCGCTCGCCCGCGCCAACGGCGACCTGCAGGTGCCGGGCGGGGTCGTCGAGGTGGACGAACGCGGCGAGCCGACCGGGGTCCTGCGCGAGGAATCCTGCTGGCACTTCCGGGACGCCTACATCGAGACGACCGACGACGAGTACCTGGATGCGATGAGGGGAGCCATCAAGCTTGCCGGGTCGCGCGGGGTCACCGCGGTCCACGACAAGGACGGCTGGTTGGGAGCGCTGCGGTTCTGGCAACGGTTCGAGGCCGAGGGTGCCTTGACGTTGCGCGTCTGGCAGTCGCTCCCGGCGGAGCGCGCGGACGCGCTCGGGACCCTCGGAATCGCGAGCGGCTTCGGCGGCCCAAGGCTGCGGCTCGGCTACCTGAAGGTCTTCATGGATGGCACGCTCGGCTCCCAGACCGCGCGGCTGCTGGACGGCTCTGGAGTCGAGATCACGAGCCGCGAAGACTTCGCCGGCCTGATCCGGTCCGCGGCACGGGCCGGCTTCCCGGTCGCCGTGCATGCAATCGGCGATCGCGCGAACCGCGACGCACTCGACGCCTTCGAGGAGACGCGCGAAGACTGGCAGCCACTCGGCCTGCGCCAGCGCATCGAGCACGCGCAGCTGTTGGCCCCCGAGGATGTCGGACGCTTCGGCGAGCTGGGCGTTGCCGCCTCGGTGCAGTTCTCGCACGCGCCCTCGGATCGCGACCTCGCCGACCGGCTCTGGGCGGGCAAGACGGAGAACGCCTACGCATATAGATCGCTCTGGGATTCAGGCGCGGTCGTCGCGAACGGCTCGGACGCGCCGATCGAAGAGCTCGACCCGCTCGCGGGCATCTGCGCCGGCGTCCTGCGCTCGCTCGACGAGCAGTCTGCGTGGCACCCGGAGCAGGCGCTGACCGTCGAGCAGGCGCTCCGGGCCACGACCGTCAATCCTGCCTGGCTTGCGGGCGACGAGCGGAGGCGCGGCAAGCTGCTCCCCGGGTACTACGCCGACCTCGTCGTGCTCGACCGCGATCCCATCGCCTGCCCGCCCGAGGAGCTCCCTCGCGTCGAAGTGGTTGCGACGATGCTCGGCGGGACCTGGGTCCACAATCCGCCCCCCTGGGACTGACCCCTCCCTTCCGGGGACGGTCCTGGCCGGCGTTCTTCGAACGTTCGGTGTTCGTAAGCCGGGCCAACTACGGGCCCGGGGCTGCGTCGTAACCAGTAAGCCCGGGCACTCCTCCCCTCCCTAGGCACTCGGGCGATTTTTTCTCCAACAGCCCACGGGCCGGTGTCGAGGCCGGCCCGACGGGCTCTGTTCACCAGTTGTTAACCCATTCGTCGCGAGCAAAGCGCTTAGATATGCGCTTGGCCGCGACCGAGTCGACGCCCCGGACCGGAGTCAGCCCCGAACTGCTGCTCAACCGGGAGCTTTCGTGGCTCGCCTGGAATGCCCGCGTTTTGGCCCTCGCGGCCGACCCGTCGATGCCGCTGCTCGAGCGGACGCGTTTCTGCGCGATCTTCTCGCGCAACCTGGACGAGTTCTTCATGGTCCGCGTCGCAGGGCTGCTCGATCAGATCGAGGCGGGCGTCAACGTCACCTCCCCCGATGCCCGCAGGCCGCAGCAGACCCTGAGCGAGGTCCGCGACCGCGTCCTCCAGCTGAGTGCTCGTCAGGCCAAGCTATGGAAGCGCGACCTCAGCGTCGCCCTGGATGAGGCCGGCATCATCGTGGGGCAGGTCGAGGACTGTACGAAGGCCGAGCTCGACGAGCTCGGCGCGCGGTTCGAGCGGGAGGTCTTTCCGATCTTGACGCCGCTCGCGGTCGGTCCGGGGCAGCCGTTCCCTTACATCTCCGGCCTCTCGCTCTCGCTGGGCCTCTTCGTGCGCGATCCCGACACCGGCGAGGAGCGGTTCGCCCGCGTCAAGGTGCCGGAGCTCCTGCCCCGGTTCATGGCAATCGGAGAGCGCGGTCTCTTCCTGCCGCTCGAGCGCGTGATCCGCCACTTCCTCGAACGGCTCTTCCCGAAGATGGAGATCCTCGAGGTCTGCACCTTCCGGGTCACCAGGGACGCCGACTTCGAGCTCTCCGACGAGGCCGACGACCTGCGCGAGGCAGTCGAAGACGAGCTGCGGCGCAGGCGCTTCGGCGACGCCGTGCGGGTCGAGATCGCAGGGTCGGCCTCGGCCCGGATGCTCGACCGCCTCAAGCGCGGTCTCGCCGTCAGCGACGACCAGGTCTACCTGGTGCAAGGACTGCTCGACCTGGAGAGCCTGTCCGAGTTCGTCGGCCTCGACCGGCCGGACCTCAAGGTCGAGCCGTGGTTCCCGCTTACGCACCCACGCCTCGCAAACGTCACGTCGCCGGACGAATTCTTCGCCGAGGTCGCAAACGGCGACTTTCTCGTCCAGCAGCCCTATCACGCGTTCGGAACCAGCTTCGAAGCGCTCGTCAACGCCGCGGCGACGGACGACGACAGCCTCGCGCTGAAGACGACGGTCTACCGGACGAGTGGAGATTCACCGCTCGTGCCTGCACTGATCGAGGCGACCGAGAAGGGCAAGCAGGCCGTCTGCCTCGTCGAGCTGAAGGCCCGCTTCGACGAGCGCCGGAACATCGGCTGGGCCCGCGCGCTCGAGCAGGCAGGCGTTCATGTCGTCTACGGGTTCCCGAATCTCAAGATCCACGCGAAAACGACACTCGTCGTCAGGCGCGAAGGCGGCGAGCTTCACCGGTACGCGCATGTCGGGACCGGCAACTACCACGCCGCGACCGCACGGTCCTACGAGGACTTCGGTCTCTTCACGGGCGATCCCGAGATCACCTCGGACGTCGCCGACCTGTTCAACTTCCTGACCGGCTTCAGCCGGCCGACACGCTTTCGCAAGCTATGGGTCGCGCCCTTCGATCTGCGCGAGCGGCTGGTCGAGAAGATCCGCGCCACCGCGACGTCGGCGGCTGCCGGCGAGAAGGCGCGGATCCGCCTCAAGCTCAACAACCTGACCGACGAGACGATCATCCAGGAGCTCTACAAGGCTTCGCAGAAGGGCGTCGAGGTCGAGATCCTCGCCCGCAGCATCTGCACGCTGCGCCCGGGAGTGGAGGGCCTCAGCGAAAACATCCGCGTCGTCAGCGTCCTCGGACGCTTTCTCGAGCACAGTCGCGTCTTCGTCTTCGAGGCAGGAGAGGATGCGAGCTATTACCTCGGCAGCGCCGACTTGATGCCACGGAACCTCGACTACCGAATCGAGGCTGTCGTGCCGGTCGAGGACCAGCGCGCCCAGCAGGAGATCACGCGGGCGCTCGACACGATGGTCTCGTCCAACGTGCATGCCTGGGAACTGAAGCCTGACGGCGAATGGCAACGAATCCGGGCAAGGAAAGGCGAGCGTGCGCGGGAGACGCAAACGCTCCTAATGCGAAGCGTTCGGGCACGGCAACCGCGACGGGCAACCAAGCGCACCGCGTAATCGCCCGGATTTCGGGGGCGCTCGGGGCGACCGCCGACCCGCCGAGCACAATGCGGCGCATGAGGGTCGCAGTCGTCGACGTGGGCGCGAACACGCTGCGCCTGCTCGTCGCCGAGGCCGACGCCGGGGGAGGTTTCGTCCCGATCCGGGTCGAGCGCCGCCGGACCGGTCTCGGTGAAGACGTCGAGCGCCGCGGAAGCCTGTCGGCGGACAAGATCGAGCGCTCCGCTGAGGCCGCCCGCAAGGAGGTCCGCCGGGCCCGCAAGCTCGGGGCGGTCCGCCTCGAGATCGTCGTCACCTCGCCGTGGCGGAACGCCGAAAACGGGCGGGAGCTGGTTACCGCTCTCGAGCGGGCTACCGGCCTTCGCGTGCTGCCGCTAAGCGAGGAAGACGAAGCGGAGCTCGGGTTCATCGGTGCGCTCGCCCGCACCAAGGTCGACGCCGAGCCGGTTGCCGTGTGCGACGTCGGTGGAGGCTCGGCCCAGGTCGCGGTCGGGACGGCGACCGCGCCCTCCTGGCTGCGGTCGGTCCCGCTCGGATCGCTCAGGCTGACCGAGCGCTGCCTGCTCTCGGACCCCCCCACGCGGCTCGAGCTGGCCACCGCCCGCACCGAGGCCGCCGCCGCCTTCAGCGAATTGACGCCGCCTCTGCCTGCCGTCGGGCTGGCGACCGGAGGGACGGCGCGGGCGCTTCGCCGCTACGGGCTCTGCAAGCTGAACGAAGACACGCTTCACACGGCGATCGATGAGCTCGCACGGCTCCCCGTTGTTGCACGGGCGAAACGTGCAAAGGTCGACCTTGCGCGGGCACGAACGCTGCCCGCGGGAGCGATCATCCTCGCCGAGCTGCAGCGAGTGCTCCAGGTCCCGCTCGGCGTCGCAGACGGGGGCGTCCGGGAGGGAGTCTGCACCCGCCTCCTCGAGGCCGAAGCCGCGACGGCCTAGGCCTCAGCCCGGCGGCGGCAGATACTCGAGCAGCACCGGCTCACCGTCCCGCAGCTCGACAACTCGCGTCGACCCCTTCTGGCCCTCCTCGCCGAAAAGGGTCTCGAGTACGTCGCCCTGGGTACAGAGAACGGCTGCGTTGCGGAACTCGTGTAGGACCTCGAGCGTCTCTTGGGCGGAAGAGCCTTCGTCAAGGCCACGCCGCGCCTCGATCGGCAACCCCCGCCGCTCGCTCAACGGCTCGACAGTCTGCTCGCAGCGCAAGTAAGTACCGGAGCCGATCCGCGCGATCTCGAACCGAGCCAGGAGATCGGGTAGAGCGTCGGCCTGGCGGCGGCCATTCTTGTCGAGCGGCCGCCAGCGGTCGTCGCCCTCCCAGCTCATTCGATGGCCCGCCTCTGCGTGACGCACGACGAGCAGCGGCACCGTTTCAGCGCCAGGCTTTGCGACCGGCCCGCCGCAGCTTTTTGAGCGCCTTGGGAGCCTTGGCCCGGGA
>DATFXA010000043.1:0-13606 GCA_035258645.1 Gaiellaceae bacterium | reverse complement strand
CCGTCCTCGAACTGGAGCGTGATTCCCTCGACCTCCTTGCCCAAGTACACGGCCGGGAATTCGCTGAAGGCGATCGTCCCCCGGGCGGAATCTTCGAGCGGACAGCAGTAGAACTCACCTCCGGGCATGTTCGCGCCGCCGGCGTCCACGGCGGCCGGCCTGCCTTCGACGCCGAGGGTGAGATCGGTGTCGCCGGCGACGATGCGCACGACCTCGGCCCCGTCGAAGAGTTCGGCGTAGCGCTTCATCCGCTTCCGCTCGGCGTTCCAGTCGAGCAGACACGCGCCGTAGAGAAAGTCTTCGAACTCCTGAAGCGACATGCCCGCTTCCTGCGCGAGCGCCGGCGTCGGAAACTGGCACCCCACCCATTTGAGGTCATGCGTGAAGACACGCTCGTAGTGCTCGCGCGTCGCGCCCTGAATCAGGGCAAGGCGGTCGGCCGGCAGTCGGGACAACCCCCGAGTGTTCTCGGGCGCCACGATCGACAACAGCGCATCGGCGTTTTCCCAAGCGTGCGCTTCGATCGGCGCCATCGTCGACAGCCGCTCCTCCGGCGCGGCGAGCGCCCACGGAAGGTTGATGCTGTCGCCCGTAAGGCTCACGCGCTGGAGGACCCACGCGTCGCGCTCGCCGATCGCGGTGGAAGCGGCCTCGATCAGCGGGCGCGCCAACGCGCCGCCGTTGACGATCACCTGCCACCCCGGCTGGACGTCGAGGCAGGTCTCGACGAGCACGGACGCGTATGCCTCGACCCGCGGGTCTGCGCTCATGTCCCGACGGCGCTCCGCACCGCCGTCAGGATCCGCGGCCCCTCCTCGGTCACGGCGACTGTGTGTTCGAAGTGCGCCGAAAGTGAGCCGTCTGACGAGGAGATCGACCATTCGTCCGCATGCATGACAACGTCCGGCCCGCCCGCGGTGATCATCGGCTCGATCGCGAGCGTCATTCCAGGAAGCAGCTCCGGACCGCGTCCCGGCGAGCCGAAGTTCGGGATCTGCGGATCCTCGTGGTACGCGCGCCCGACGCCGTGTCCGACGAGGCTCCGGACGACGGAGAAGCCGCCGGCCTCGACGACGGTCTGGATCGTATGACCGATGTCGGAGACGTGGTTGCCGACTCGCGCGCGCCCGATTCCGGCTGCCAGCGCGTCCTGGCAGACGTCGAGGAGTCGCTGAGCCTCGGCCGAGATCTCGCCGACGCCGAACGTGTACGCGCTGTCGGCGATCAACCCGTCGAGCGTGACCCCAAGGTCGACCGAGACGATGTCGCCCTGCTCTGCCCGGTAGTCGGTTGGTATTCCGTGCACGATCATCGCGTTCGGAGAAATGCAGAGGGTCGCCGGATAGCCGCGGTAGCCCTTCGACGTGGGCACGCCTCCCCGCTCGCGGATGTATTGCTCGGCGAGACGGTCGAGCTCGAGCATCGAAACGCCGGGCACGAGCTCCTCGCCGATCATCGCCAGCGTATCTGCGACGATCTCGCCTGCTCGGGCCATGCCCTCGATCTCTGCCTCGGACTTGCGGATGATCATCGAACGGCTACCTGCTCGAGGGCGGCCTGGATCTCGGCGAAAACCTCGTTCGGCGTGCCGTCGGCGCGGATCGGAATCAGGACGCCGAGCGTGCGGTAGTGCTCGATCAGCGGCTCGGTCTCACGGTGGTAGAGATCGAGGCGCTTTCGGATTGCCTCGGGCGTGTCGTCCGTGCGCTGCTCTTCCCGCGCGCGCTTGAGCAAACGCTCAATCGAGATCTCGTCGGAGACCTGGAGCGCGAACACAACCGTGAGCTCATGACCGGTCTCCCGGAGCAGCGAGTCCAGCGCGTCGGCCTGTGCCATTGTCCGCGGGAAGCCGTCCAGGACGAATCCCTTGGCGGCGTCGGGATCGTCGAGCCGTTCGCGGATCAGGTCGATGATCACCTGGTCCGGCACCAGTTCGCCACGCTCGAGGATCGGCTCGACCGCGAGCCCGAGGGGCGTGCCTGCGGCGACCGCGCCCCGGAGCATGTCGCCGGTGGCGATCTGCGGGATCCCATACTCGGCCGAGATCCGCTTGCCCTGAGTTCCCTTGCCGGACCCCTGCGGCCCCAGCAACAAGAGATTCATGCTTATCTGAGGAAGCCTTCGTAGGAGCGCATCATCATCTGCGACTCCATCTGGCGCATCGTGTCGAGCGCGACGCCGACGACGATCAGCACCGAGGTCCCGCCGAGGGCGCGCGAGGTCGCCTGCGAGAAGCCGCCGTAGCGGATGAAGAGACTCGGAAGCACCGCAACGAGCGCCAGGTAGATCGAGCCGGGTAGGGTCAGCCGCGTCAGCACGCGGTCGAGGTACTGCGCCGTCGGCGGCCCCGGGCGGATGCCGGGGATGTAGCCGCCGTACTTCCGTAGGTTGTCGGCCTGGTCGACCGGGTTGAACTGAACCGCCGTGTAGAAGTAGGTGAAGATGACGATGAGGGCCGCCTCCGTCAGCAGATAGGCCCAGCTCGAGGGCTGGAAATGGCGGTTGACCCACTGCTGCGTCGAAGGAATGAACTCGCCGAGCGTCGGCGGGAAGGCGAGCACTGCGGCCGCGAAGATGACCGGGATGACGCCGGCCATGTTCACGCGCAGGGGCATGTAGGTCGAGCCGCCCGAGGTCATCCGCCGCCCCACCATCTGCTTGGCGTACTGGATCGGGATTCGGCGCTGGCCCTCCTGGACAAAGACTACGGCGAAGACGATCCCGATCGCCACAAGCGGGAAGAACAACTTCTCCATCGGGCCGCCGTTGTACCAGGCGACCACGCCCGCCGGGGCCGTGGCCAGAATCGAGGCGAAGATCAACAGGGAGATCCCATTGCCGATCCCGCGCTTCGTGATCAGCTCGCCCATCCACATCAACAGCGTCGTGCCGGCAACGAGCGTGACGATGATCAAGACGAGCCGTCCCGAGTTCGCCGAAAGCACGCCCTCGCGCTTGAAGAGGAAGGCGTAGCCGGTGGCCTGCGCAGCCGCGAGCCCGACGGTCAGGTAGCGCGTGTACTGGTTGATCTTGGCCATGCCCGCCTCGCCCTCTTTCTGGAGCTCCTCCAGCTTCGGGAGCACGACGGTCAGGAGCTGGAGGATGATCGAGGCGGTGACGTAGGGCATGATTCCGAGCGCGAAGATCGAGAAGCGCGAGAGCGCCGAGCCCGAAAACAGGTTCAGCAGGCCGAGGATCGAGCTGCCTCGGCCGCCGGAGCCGAAGAAGTCCTGAATCGACTTCGAGTCGACGCCGGGCGCCGGCATCCAGGAGCCAAGCCGGTAGAGGCCCAGGATCATGAAGGTGAACAGGACTCTGCGCCGCAGCTCGGGGACGCGCCAGGCGTTGGCGAGCCAGGAAAACACTAGTTCTCCGTCTCCTGTTCGGCTTCCCCGGACTCGTCTGACTCCTCGTCCACGGGCACGTCGCTTTCGGGATCCTCCGCGGCTTCCTCCTCGGTCTCGGGCGGCTCCGGCTCGGCCTCCGGGATCTCGGCCCGCGGCCTCCGCTTCGGCTTGCGCGGTTCCGGCTCGCCGCGGAGCCAGGTGATCGAGCCGCCCGCCTTTTCGATCTTTTCGCGCGCGCTTTTGGAGAAGTTGTGCGCGCTGACGGCGAGGCTCTTCGACAACTCGCCGTGGCCAAGGATCTTCAGGTCGTACTTGGTGTTGCGGATCAGGCCCGCGGCAGCAAGCGACTCCGGCGTGATCTCAGTGCCTGCGTCGAACCGCTCGAGGTCGCGAACATTGACGGCGACGGTGTGGCTGCGAAACGGACCGACCGGCAAGGCGTCCTTCGAGTACTGTCCGCGCTGCTTGCCGACGCGCATGTAGATCGGCATCTGACCGCCTTCGAAACCGGCGCGCATCTTGTGCGAGCCCGCGCGCGCCTTTTGTCCCTTCAGACCACGCGTCGAGTAGCGCCCCTTGCCGGAGCCGAGGCCACGACCGACGCGCTTGCGATCCTTGCGCGCCTGGGCGGGCTGGAGGTTCGAGAGGTTGAGCTTCTCGGGCATTAGGCGTCCTCGACCTTTACCAGGTGGCGAACTTTCCTGAGCATACCGGCGAGCTGAGGGCTCTCCGTGTGCTCCGCCGAGCGGCCGATCTTGCCCAGCCCAAGCGCCCGCAACGTGCCGCGATGACGCTCGCTCTGGCCGATCTGGCTACGCGTCTGGGTTACTCGAACCTTCGTCATCGTCGCTCGGCGCTTCGGTCTCCGAAGCGGTCGCTTCAGTAGTCTCGGTCGTCTCTTCTCGCACATCGGCAGTCGGCTCTTCGGGCGCCTCGACGACAGCAGGCACGGGCAGGACCTGACTAACCGTCAGCCCGCGCGTCGCGGCAACTTCCTCGGGACGCCGCAGGCGCTGCAGACCGTCGACGGTCGCCTTGAGCATGTTGATCGGGTTCGTCGTCCCGAGGCTCTTGGCGAGGATGTCCCGGACGCCGCCGAGCTCGAGCACGGCGCGGACACCGCCGCCGGCGATCACGCCCGTCCCTTCGCTCGCGGGGCGCAGTAGCACGCGCGCAGCGCCGAACTCGCCAAGGATCTCGTGCGTGATCGTCGTGCCCTTCTTGGGCACCGTGAACAGGTTCTTCTTGGCGTCGTCGACCGCCTTCGAGATCGCGAGCGGCACCTCACGCGCCTTGCCGTAGCCGACGCCCACGCGGTCGACCTCGTCGCCGATCACGACGAGTGCGGTGAACGAGAACCGCCGGCCGCCCTTGACGACCTTGGCAACGCGGTTGATCTCGACGACGCGCTCCTTGAGCTCGCGCTCTCGCTCGCGCTCGATTACTTCCCGTTCAACCGGTGTGGTGCTCAGAACGTCAGCCCTCCTTCGCGCGCGGCCTCGGCAAGCGCCTTCACGCGTCCGTGGTACAGGTAGCCGCCGCGATCGAAGACGACCGTTTCGACGTTCGCCTGCTTCGCGTTCTCGGCAAGCAGCTTGCCGACCTCGGCCGCCTGCTGCGTCTTGTTGCCCTTGAACGTCTGCTTCAGCTGTAGCGAGCTCGCCGCCGCGAGCGTCTTCCCGTCGACGTCGTCGACCAGCTGTGCCTCGATGCCCGTGTTCGAGCGGAAAACGACCAGCCGCGGCCGCTCGGCGCTGCCGAAGATCTTGCCGCGGACGCGCTTGTGGCGACGCTCGCGGGCCTGCGGCTTCGTCAGGACGGCCATTACGCTCGGTTCTCGGCGGCGCAGCCGCCTGTCCGCGTTAGCGGACCAGTGGAAGGGGTCTGGGGGAACCGGGAGGTTTCTCCAGCAAGGACAGAAATCGTTGGCAACTCAATCACGCTCGTTTCCCTACTTTCCGTCTCACGTACTCGCCCTCGTAACGTATCCCCTTGCCCTTGTAGGGCTCCGGCGGGCGCACCTTGCGCACCTGCGCCGCGATCTCGCCGACCTGCTGCTTGTCGATCCCCTTGACGATCACCGTCGTCGCATCCGGAACCTCGAACGAGATGCCCTGTGGCGGCTTGATCACGACTGGATGCGAGAAGCCGACGTTCAGCTCCAGGTCCGTGCCTCGAAGAGAGGCGCGGTAACCGACTCCCTGGAGCTCGAGCCTCTTCTCGAATCCCTTGGTGACCCCTTCGACCATGTTCGCGACGAGGGAACGCGTCAGCCCGTGAAGCGCCCGGTCGTCACCGCGCTCGGTCGGGCGCTTGACGACGAGCGTGCCGTCGGCCTGCTCGATCTGCATCCTCGGCGGCACGTTCTGCGAGAGCTCGCCGAGCGGCCCGTTGACCTGAACGCGCCCAGGACTGAGGGCCACATTGACTCCACTTGGCAATTCGATTGGTTGTTTTCCGATTCGGCTCATTTGGTTCTCACCAGATAAAGCAGACCACTTCGCCGCCGATGCCCTGCTCCTGCGCGGTGCGGCTCGTAATCAGGCCGTTCGACGTCGACATGATCGCTACGCCCATGCCTCCGAGCACGCGCGGCAGCCGGTCCTTGCGCGCGTAGACGCGGCGACCCGGCTTCGAGATGCGCTTGAGGTTCGTGATCACGCGCTCGCGGCTGCGGCTGTACTTGAGGTCGATCACTAGTGTCTTGTACGAGTTGCCGTTCTCCACGTGGTAGTCGCGGATGTAGCCCTCCTCCTTGAGCAGGCGGGCGATCTCCTCCTTCATGCGCGAGTTCGGCATCTCCACGTGGTCGTGGAGCGCGCGGTTCGCGTTCCGGATGCGGCTGAGCATGTCTGCAATCGGGTCGGTCAACATGGGGTTCTCCTAGCTCTCCCGAGCGAAGCGATGGGACAAATCAGCACTGGGGAAGATGCGCAGCATTTTCACCAGGAGGACTTGGTCATGCCGGGGATCGAGCCCTCGTGCGCGAGCTCGCGCAGGCAGATCCGGCAGAGGCCGAACTTGCGATAGACCGCGCGCGGGCGGCCGCACCGCCGGCAGCGGGTGTAGTTCCGAACCTTGTACTTCTGGGGCCGCGAGGCTTTCACGACCAGGGATTTCTTGGCCACTAGTTGTCGTCTCCTTCGGTTGCGACCGCCTCACGGGGGAACGGCATGCCGAGGCCACGCAGCAGCGCCTCGGCCTGGTCGTCGTCCTTGGCAGTGGTCGTGATCGCGACGTCCAGGCCGCGGATCGTGTCGACGTCGTCGTAGTTGATCTCCGGGAAGATGATTTGCTCGCGGATCCCGAGTGAGAAGTTGCCTCGCCCGTCGAACGACCGTGTGCTGAGCCCGCGGAAGTCGCGGATCCGCGGGAGCGCGATCGAGATCAGCCGGTCGAGGAACTCCCACATGCGGGCGCCGCGGAGCGTGACGCGGACCCCGACCGGCATGCCCTCGCGCAGCTTGAAGCTGGCGATCGACTTGCGCGCGCGACGGACCTGCGCCCGCTGGCCCGCGATCGTCGTCAGCTGGTCGAGCGCGTTGTCGAGCACTTTCGACTCCGTCTTCGCGTCGCCGATGCCCATGTTGAGCGTGATCTTCTGCAGGCGCGGGACGTCCATCATCGACGAGAAGTGGAGTTGCTCCTTCAGCTGCGGCCGCAACTCCTGCTCGTAGCGCTCCTTCAGGCGCGGCTGGTAGCCGTTGCCGTCCGTTTTTCGCTGGCGTGCCATGGCGCTACTTGTCGATCTCCTCGAGGCAATCCGCTCGCTTGCACACCCGGACGTGCATGAGCCTGTCCTTGACGGTCTTCTCCTTCATGCCGATCCGGGTCGGCCGGTTGCAGGTCGGGCAGACGACCATCACGTTTGCGACCGGCACCGGCGCGGCCTTGTCGATCACGCCGCCCGGCGTCATCTGCGTGCCGCCCATCCGGCTCGAGTCTCGCATCGGGCGCGGCTTCGTGTGCCGCTTGACCGTGTTGAGGTTCTCGACGATCACGCGCCGCTCCGCGGGACGCGCGTCAATGACGCGGCCCTGCTTGCCGCGGTCCTTGCCCTTGATCATGTGGACAAGGTCGCCCTTCTTGACCTTCATCTTCGTTGACATTCAAAGCACCTCTGGAGCTAGGGAAACGATCTTCATGAAATTTCTCTCGCGGAGCTCTCGAGCGACTGGCCCGAAAATCCGCGTGCCTCGTGGATTGTTTGCGTTGTCGATGATCACGGCCGCGTTTTCGTCGAACGCGATCGACGTACCGTCGTCGCGCCCGTACGGCTTGCGCGTCCGGACGACCACCGCCTGGACGACCTCACCTTTCTTGATCGCGCCCTGCGGGGTCGCTGTCTTCACGGTAGCCGTGATCACATCGCCCACGCGCGCGTAGCGGCGCTTCGAGCCGCCCTTCACGCGGATGCAGAGGATCTCGCGCGCGCCGGTGTTGTCCGCGACACGCAGCCGGGATTCCTGCTGGATCACAGGTCGCCTCCCGTGGGGCTCGTGCCCGCCAGCGAAAGGCCGGTCTGGCAAGGACGCAGGGAGGGTTCGTAGCTGGAAGCTACGGACGCGACTGAGGACGCAGCAAGAGCGAGCTTTGCAGCGCCATGGCGGGTGCGAGACACGCGAGAGGGGGCCGTCACTACTGCGCAACCTCCACGATCTCGGCAAGCCGCCAGTTCTTCGTCTTCGAGAGCGGGCGCGTCTCGACGATCCGAACGACGTCGCCGACCTTCGCCTGGTTCTCCTCGTCGTGGGCGTGAAACTTCGTGGAGCGCCGGACGACCTTCTGGTACTTCGGGTGCGCCTTCACGGCATCGACCCGGACGACGATCGTCTTGTCCATGTTGCTCGAGACGACGACGCCACGGCGTTCCTGGCGGCGGCCGCGAGGATGCTCGGGCTTGGGCACACGAGTGATCGCCTTGCGCTCGGCCGGCCGTTCGCGCTTCGGCTTCGAGTGGCGGTGACGCTGCGAGCGCGGTAGCCGCTTTCGCTTCTTCTTCGCGGGCGCCTCCACTGCAGGTGCCTCCTCCTCCGCGGGAGCCTCTGCGTCGCCCTCGACCTCCGCTTCGGGCTCGGCCGTTGCGGCGGGCTCCTCCGAGGCAGGCTCCTCCGGCACCGGCTCTTCTGCCGCAGGGGGCTCTTGCGCAAGGGGCTCCTCCGCAGGGGGCTCCTCCGCAACGGGCTCTTCGGCGCCGGGCTCCTGCTCCGGGGCAGGCGCCTCGGCCGACGGCTCCTCGGCGGTGGGCTCCTCGGCGGTCTCTTCGACCTGCTCGTTCTCTTCCTGGGTGTTCTGTTCTTCGTCAGCCATTCGCCACTCGATTCGCGTTTGCCTCTCGTTCGGTCCGGACGGTGAGAATGCGGGCGATCTCGCGCTTCGCAAGCTTCAGCCGCGCGCTGTTCTCCAGGGCGCCGGCGGCATTCTGAAAGCGCAGGTTGAAAAGCTCCTGCCGCCTGTCGGCGAGCTGCATGTCGAGCTCCTCGTCGGTCAGGTCCCTCAAGTCCCTAGCTCGCAAAGAGATCCGCCTCCCGTTTCACGACCTTCGTCTTGATCGGCAGCTTCCGGCCCGCGAGCCGGAGTGCCTCCTTCGCCAGCGGCTCGGGCACACCGGCAAGCTCGAACATGACGCGACCGGGCTTGACCACTGCGACCCAGTGCTCGGGCGCGCCTTTCCCGGAGCCCATCCGCGTTTCCGCGGGCTTCTGGGTCACCGGCTTGTCAGGAAAGACGTTGATCCAGACCTTCCCGCCACGGCGGATCTTTCGCGTCATCGCGATTCGAGCCGCCTCGATCTGACGGTTCGTGACCCAGCCGTTCTCCAGCGCCTTCAGGCCGAAATCGCCGGCCTGCACGGACGTCTGGCCCTTCGAGAACCCGCGGCGGCGGCCGCGCTGGTACTTACGGTACTTCGTTTTCTTCGGGAGCAACATCTAGTTCTCGTCTCCCCCAGCCGGCGGCTGCTCGTCCTTCTTGGTCGTCCGGCGCCTGGTTGTCGGCTTCTTCGCCGCCGGCTTCCGGGCCGGCTTTGGCGCCTCGGCACTCTCGGCAGCCGGCGCGTCGGCGGCAGCCGCCGGAGTCTCCTCGTCCTGCGGCTCGACAACGGGCTGCTCCTGTCCCTCCGGCGAAACGCTCTGCTCGTCCCGCTGCTCGACAGTCTCGGGGGTTGCCTCTTCACGCGGCCGCCGAGGACCGCGCGATTGGCCGGCTCCTCGCCGAGGGCGCCGCTGACGCACTGGGCCGAGCCCCTCTCGGTCGGCGCCGCGTCCACGACCGCCCTGGCGACTCTCGCCGAGGCCCTCGCTGCGGCCACCGCGTCGGCGCGCTTGGTCCTGGTCGCCGAGCCTCGTGTCCCCCTGCTGAGCAGAGCTCTCGTAGCCAGACGGCATGATCTCGCCCTTGTTGATCCAGACCTTGACGCCGATCCGCCCCGTCGTCGTCTTCGCCTCGGCGAAGCCGTAGTCGATGTCGGCGCGAATCGTGTGCAGCGGTACCCGGCCCTCGGAGTAGCTCTCCGAGCGGCTCATCTCGCCGCCACCGAGGCGGCCGCCGCACTGAACCTTCACTCCCTGGGCTCCCGAGCGAATGGCCGAGGCGAGTGAGCGCTTCATAGCGCGCCGGAAGCTGACGCGGTTCTCGAGCTGCTCGGCGATCGACTGCGCGACGAGCTTGGCGTCGAGCTCCGGGCGCTTGATTTCGTTGATGTTGATGTGGACGGCCTTGCTCGTCATCCCGTGGATGTCCTTACGCAGCGCGTCGACCTCGACGCCCGACTTGCCGATCACGATCCCGGGCCGCGCCGTGTAGATGTCGATCGTGATCCGTTGCGCGTCCTTGCGGATCAGGATGTCGGACAGGCCCGCATGGGCAAGCTTGTTGTAGATGTGCTGGCGGATGCGGACGTCCTCCTGCAGGAAGTCCGCGAAATCCTTGTTGCCGGTGTACCAGTTCGACTTCCAGTCGTGGATGACGCCGACGCGCATCCCACCGGGATGGACCTTCTGACCCATTAGAGGCCGCCTTTCGTACGAATCGTGCTCGCCAGATGCGAAAAGCCGCTCTGGCAAGGACGCAGGGAGCGTTCGTAGCCGGAGGCTACGGGCGCGACTGAGAACGCGGCCAGAGCGAGCTTTGCAGCGCCCTGGCGAGTGCGAGGCGTGCGGAGGGAGGCCGTCATCAATCCTCCGTCTCCTCGGTCTTGGCGGTCTCGGGCTGCGCTTCGGGCTCGGGCCGCTGCTCTGGCTCCTCTGATGCCTCTGGCTCAGCGGATGCCTCGGCTTCCGGCTCCTCCGCCGCTTCGGCCTCGGGCTCGGCCTCTGTCTCGGCCGGCGCCGTCTCTTCTGCGGGAGTCGCTGGGACTGCTTCGGCCGCAGCGGGCCGTGGCGGCGAAGGCGCAATCGCCCCCTCCGGCCCCGACACGAGCTTGACCGTGATGTGACAGGTCGGCCGCTTGATCCTCGCTACGCGTCCGCGCGCCCGCGCGCGCCAGCGCTTCATGACGGGGCCTTCGTCGACGTAGGCCGCCGAGACGATCAAGTTGTCACCGATCAGTCCGTGGTTCGCCTCGGCGTTTGCGACGGCCGATCGCAGGACCTTCTCGATCTCACGAGCGGCGGCACGCTGAGTAAACGCGAGCACGGTCCTGGCCTCGGGCACGCTGCGCCCGCTGATGTGCTTCGCGACGAGCCGCGCCTTGCGGGGCGACATGCGCACCCACTTGGCCACGGCGCGAACTTCTTGAGTCTCCGTGGTCGCCACTAGGTCCTCTTGACCTCCGTCTTGCGATCGCCCGAGTGGGCGCGGAACACGCGCGTCGGCGCGAACTCGCCCAGCTTGTGACCGACCATCTGCTCGCTGATGAAGACCGGCACGTGCTTGCGGCCGTCGTGGACCGCGATCGTGTGCCCCACCATCTCGGGGAAGATCGTCGACGTCCGCGACCAGGTGCGGATCATCTGCTTGCTGCCGGACTCGTTCATCCGGCCGATTCGGGCCATCAGCCGCTCCTCCACGAAGGGCCCCTTCTTTGAACTTCTACTCAATGGGTTCTCCTACGAACGAAGTGACGTAGAAACCAGCCATGACGGAAATGCGCAGCATTTTCGTCATCGTTTGTCCTTTCCGCGCCTGCGGGCGCGCACGATCAACTTGTCGGATTCCTTGTGCTTGCGGCGCGTTCGCTTGCCGAGCGTCGGCACGCCCCACGGGGTCACGGGGTGGCGGCCGCCCTTCGACTTGCCCTCGCCGCCGCCGTGCGGATGGTCGACCGGGTTCATCGCCGAGCCGCGGACGGTCGGGCGCTTGCCGCGCCAGCGAGTGCGGCCTGCCTTGCCGCCCGTGATGTTCTCGTGATCGACGTTGCCGACCTGGCCCACCGTCGCGCGACAGGCGAGCGGCACGCGGCGCATCTCCCCGGACGGCAGCCGGAGGACGCCGTAGCCCTCGTCCTTCGCGACGAGCTGGACGCCCGAGCCCGCCGAACGCGCCATCTTGCCGCCCTGGCCCGGCTTCAGCTCGACGTTGTGGACGAGCGTGCCGGTGGGGATATTCGTCAGCGGCAAGGCATTGCCGGGCTTGATGTCGGCATTTGGGCCCGACTCGACGACGGCGCCGACGCGCAGGCGAGCAGGCGCGAGGATGTAGGACTTCGCGCCGTCCGCGTAGTGGAGCAGCGCGATCCGGGCCGACCGGTTCGGGTCGTACTCGATCGCGGCCACCTTTGCGGGGACTCCGTCCTTGACGCGCTTGAAATCGATCTGGCGGTAGAGCCGCTTGTGACCGCCGCCCTGATGGCGCCGGGTGATGCGGCCGTTCACGTTCCGGCCACCGCTCTTCTTCAGCGGCTCGGTCAGGTTCTTCTCGGGCTCGGTCTTCGTGATCTCGTCGAAGGACGAGACCGACATGAACCGCCTTCCAGGAGAAGTCGGCTTGTACCGACGAATGGCCACGCTATGCCACCCCCTCGTTGACCCGAGCGAAGCGATGGGTCAAACCGGCCAGCCGGAAAATGCGCAGCATTTTTCGGCTCATGCTTGGGCTCCTTCAAAGATCTCGATCGACTCGCCGGCCCTGATCTGGACGACCGCCTTCTTCCAGCCTGGCTTTCGGCCCTTCGCAAGGCCCCGGCGCTTCGGCTTCGAGCGCACCTGGATCACGTTCACGCGTTCGACGTGCACGTCGAAGAGCTCCTCCACGGCTTGCCGGATCTGCGTCTTGTGCGCGTCCGGATGCACGCGGAACGAGTAGCGATGGTTCGTCTCGATCTGCTCGTAGCTCTTTTCCGAGACCACAGGCGCGAGCAAGACCTCGTTCGGATGAAGGCTCACTTCGCACCTCGCGTCTGCAGGAGCTCGAGCGCGCCCTCGCTGACGAGCACAGCGCGTGCCCAGACGAGCGCCGCGATCTCGACCTCCGAGGGCGTCACGACCTGTACTCCGGCGAGGTTGCGGAACGACTTGGCGATCGCCTCCTGGTCCTCCTGCGCGACGACGATCAGAGGCGTCTGCTTGCCCCATGCCTCGACGAGCGCAGCCGCATCCTTCGTCGACGGCTCGTCGAACGAATCGTCGGCAAGAACAGCGAACGTTCCCTCGTCCGCGTGGGCCGAGAGTGCGGCACGGAAGGCGGCCTTGCGCTCCTTGCGATTGACCTTGTGGCTGAAGCTCGTTCGCACGGCGAATGCCACGCCGCCGCCGGTCCAGTGGGGGGCACGAGTAGTACCTGCGCGAGCCCTGCCTGTCCCTTTCTGGCGCCACGGCTTCGAGCGGCCGCCGGCGACGAGAGCACGGCTCTTGACCGCGCGGGTCGCGGCCCGGTCGGCGCTGAGCTCGGCGCGCACTGCCTCGTGGACGAGATGCGGCTTCATCTCGGCGCCGAAGACGCCCTCGTCGAGCGTCAGGTCCTTCGACTTCTTGCCGGTGCCGTCGAGTACGGGAGCCTTAGGCGCCGCCACGCTTGACCTCCTCGCGGACCTCGACGATGCCGTTCTTCGGTCCCGGTACCGAGCCTTTGACGAGCAGCAGGTTCTGGTCGGGGTCGACCGAATGGACGGTCAGCCCGATCTGCGTGATGCGCTTGCCGCCGAGGCGACCGGCCATCTTGATTCCCTTGAAGACGCGTGACGGCGTCGCCGATGCGCCCACCGAGCCCGGCTTGCGGATGTTGTGCGAGCCGTGCGTCGTCGGGCCGCGGCCGAAGTTGTGCCGCTTGATCGTGCCGGAGAAGCCCTTGCCGATCGAGATCCCCGAGACCTTTACCTTGTC
>DATFXA010000042.1:0-3476 GCA_035258645.1 Gaiellaceae bacterium | reverse complement strand
ATGAATCGAGGTCGGCGACGCGTCGCGAGCCAGGGCCAGCTTCCCAGCCGGCGCCGGCCGAAGTGGAACCCGGCTCAGCCATTCCGCGACACGTCTAGCGTCTGTTGGCGCCGAGATCCAGCCCGAAGCTGCCGCGCCGGCAGCCCGAGCTGCGGCTTCTACCGCCTCAAGGCTCGCTTGAAGCTGGACAGTTGCTTTGGTGATGAGAGCATCCACACTTGGGTCGGCCCCGAGTTGATGATTCGGCGGCATACGGCGAGGCGGGGCGGCTGCGAGGGTGGGCCGGCCGTCGGGCTTCACCAGCGCGCTGGGCAGCGGCGCTCGAGCTCGCTCATTTCTGGGTCAAACGTGCGCGCGTAGTGAAGCGCGGGCGTCGGTTTCAAGAGGCGGCGCTTTGCCGGAGTAGCGGAACAATCCGGTCTTCGACGGGGACGCGCGAGTGCCGGTCGAGCATGAGTGTGAGAGGGGGCGTCTACTCGATCACGAACGAGGTGCTCTATGAGCTGGAGTGCGCGGCTTCGCCCTCCGTGAGCTGGATCCCTCGGCATCAGCGGGCGTGAAGACCTGAAAAGGAGGAGATGATCATGCGCAAGGCAGTCTGGGCGAAGTCACTGGTGCTGGCTACCGCGGTGGTTATCGCGGGTGCGGCCGCAAGCGCGGCCGGCGGTGCCACGCCGATTCCCGCCGGGGCTTGGCAGCCGTTTTTCTTCGGATCGGAAGGATCGACTGCGATAGGCAGCCCGTTTACGTTCGCGACCTCGGGCGCCGCAGTCGTCACCGTTACAGACGCTTTCTGCCGCGGCGATAGGTTCACCGTTTCTGCCGGCGCGGCGACCCTCGGAACAACCAGTCTCGTCGCGGTTGACCTGGCCTGCGGCTTGGTCGTTTCAGATCCCGACGCGGCGCTCGCGAATCCCGGCTTCAGCAGCGGCCGCTTCGTCGTCGGCGCGGGGATGCATTCGATCGGCATCGTTGCCTCGACCTCGCCGTTTGGGGGCGGCGGCACGGCATTCCTACGCTACGACAGCTTGAGCCCCTCTACGTGCAAGAAAGGCGGCTGGCAGGCGTTTCAGCCGGCATTCAAGAATCAAGGCGACTGCGTTTCGTTCGTAGTCACCGGCGGAAGGAACGAGCCGGCCGGCTAGCAAGTCAGGGGGAGAGCCTCGAGCTCGGTAACGTCGAGGAGCGCGCGCGGATCTTCCCCACCTGGTCGGCGAACGACAGCGAAACCCGCAGCTGAACGCGGCCGTCCACGCGGGGATCGAACGCCTGCGAGCCGGCCTCGAGATGCTCACCCGCCCGCCCAGGAGCGCGGCGAGCTTGGCGCCGCCCTCGAGCCCGAGCACTTCGCCAAGCTCTGCATCTCGCTCCTCCAGGGGCTGCTGCTCGAGATCGGCGTCTACGGTGACGCACTCGACATCGACGGGTACGCGCGCGCGGGGTGACCGCCTTGCTCGACCGACCGCCGTCGAGTAGAAGCGGGAGATGAGCACACGGCTCGGCCGGCGGATGGCGCACTTCAACCGCCGCGTGACGAACCGGCTGACGCGTCCGCTGGCGCGAAGGCTCCCCGGCTTCGGCATCGTCGTGCACCGCGGGCGCAAATCCGGTCACCGGTTCCAGACGCCGGTCAACGTCTTCAACGCTTCCAGCGGCTACGTGATCGCCCTCACATATGGCGTGGAGTCCGACTGGGTGAAGAACGTGCTTGCGGCCGGGGGCTGTGAGCTGATCACTCGCGGGCGCCGCCGTCAACTCACCTCACCTGAAATCGTCCGCGACGATACGCAGGGTCCGGTGCCGCGCGTCGTGCGGCCGTTCCTTCGCTTTATGCGAGTGACGGACTTCCTGCGCTTGGAACTAAAGGATCATGCTGCTTAAGCGAGTCACTCGTGAGCGCGAGCGGTGCGCTCGGGCTTAGACGGTCGCTCGCGGTCCACGACGTCGCCCGTAAACAGCGACGCCGCCCTCAGGACCCGGAAGCGCAAGTAGACGGATGTCCGCGAGAACACCGATTGTCCGCGTAGAACACCCGTCAGCGTTCGTGCGGCCGTCGGTCCATGGTGATAGTGGTTGGTGGTGACCGGGGCAGCCGATCCGCCGCGCAGCCGGCGCTTTCTGCGGCTGATCGCGCTCGAGCGCATCACACGCGGGGTGCTGCTGGTCGTGGCCGGGGTGTACCTGCTGTTCCATCTCAACAGCGACTTCGGGCGGCTGGCTGACCGCGCCATCCGAGCGATCGAGCTCGATCCAAGGCGGCCGTTCCTGCACCGCATCGTTGCGTACCTGCACCACCTGCACGCGTCCGAGCTCCGAATCGCCGCCATCTTCGCGCTCGGGTACGGCGCGCTCGAGCTCGTCGAGGGAACGGGGCTCTGGCTCGACCAGCTCTGGGCGGAGTATCTGACGGTGATCGCGACGTCGCTGCTGTTGCCGTTCGAGGTCTACGAGCTCGTGCGCCGCCCGAGCTTCTGGAAAGCGGGTGGCATCGTTGTCAACGTCGCGATCGTCGCCTACCTCGCGTACCTCTTGCGCCGCCGCGTGCGCGAGCGAGAGCAGGTCGAGCCGCGCCCGTGAACGTGGTTGCGGCCGCGAAGAAGCTCTCCCGAGTAATCCCGGAGGCGGTCGAGCGCTTCTTCGCGGATCAGTGTTCCCAACTCGCGGCGGGGATCGCGTACCGCGTGCTGTTCTCGCTCGCGCCGCTGGCGATCGTGCTCGTCTCGGTCTTCGGGCTCGTGCTCCAGGACGACAGCCTCCGCCACGACGTCGTGGACGCTGTCGTCGATGCGCTGCCGGTGTCCGCGGCGGGCAGGCGGGACGTCGAGAATGCGATCACCGGGATCGCCACGCCGGCGAGCGCAGCCGGCCTGGTGAGCCTGCTCGTGTTCGTCTGGGCGGCGACGGGGATGATGGCGGCGATTCGGCAGGGGCTCGAGCGCGCGATGGGCGTCACCGAGTCACGGCCCGCCGCGCGCGGGAAGCTCGTCGACTTCGCACTGATCGTCGGCGCGGCGCTGCTCGTGCTCGTCACGGTCGGGATAACCTCGCTCGGCGCGCTCGTCCAGAAGGCCTCAGGGAAGGTCGGCGGAGTCTTCGGGCTCGGAGGCGGCACGTTGGCCGGCGGCCTGATCCACGCGGCTTCGTTCGTGATCACGATCGTCGTCGTGCTGCTGCTCTACCGATTCGTGCCGGCCCGCGGCCTGCGCTTCCGCGACGGGCTCATCGGAGCGATCGTCACGGCTCTCCTCTTCCGGCTGATCGCGCTCGCGTCAGGCTGGATCTACGTGAGAACGACCAGGCTCAGCGTCGTGTACGGCTCGCTCACTGCCGCGCTCGTGTTCCTCTACTCCATGTATCTGTACGCGTCTGCCCTGCTGTTCGGCGCCGAGACGGCGGCTGCGTGGTCGAGGCCTCCCGGCCCGCCCGGTGAACCGTTCCTCACCCAGGTGAAACGCGGGGTGCTGGGGCTCTTCGTG
>DATFXA010000041.1:0-2875 GCA_035258645.1 Gaiellaceae bacterium | reverse complement strand
CGACGGCCAGGTAGCGCACAAGCGACTCGAGCGCAGCCTTCGAGGTGCCGACGACCACGTAGTTGTCGAGAACCCGGACCGAGCCGAGGCTCGAGATCGCGACGATCGAGGACCCCGGCTGCATCTGCGGCATCGCCGCCTTCGTCACCGCGAGCAAGGCGTAGGCGTTCGCGTCGAGCGTCCAGTCCCAGTGCTTCTTCTCGATCTCGAGCGCCGGGCGGATGACGCCGGTTGCGGCGCTGTGGACGAGCGCGGTCAGCGGACCGAGCTCCGCGACCTCGCCGAGCACGCGCTCCGACGAGACGTTCCCCCGCACCAGAACTGGCTCGGCTCCCGCCCCCCGGAGCTCCTCGGCGGCGGCCTCTGCGGCCCTGTCGTTTCTCAGATACCCGATCGCCACCCGCGCGGCCCCGAGCTGAGCGAAGCGGAGCGCGATCGCCTTGCCGATCCCGCGCGAGCCGCCGGTCACGAAGACCGACGCGCCGTCGAAGCTCATCGTCCCGGGGGGACCGGCCCGGATGCCTGGCACCGAGACAGGGCCGGTCGGGTCGCTTCGTGAAGTTTGGCCACGCGGCTTACCGGGACATCAGGGCCGCGGTTGCAGGCATGTTCGGGCGCCCGCGGCTGCGCGAGGCGTGTCTCCGTGCCTGGCACCAGGTCACGTCCCGGCAGGACGGTACGTAAGCGGCGCGTCGGCCGGCGCCGAGCTCGGGAGCTCGTTCCAGCCCGGCACGTCGCGCCTGACACGCCCGCCGGTCTCGGCCCTGGACGACGCATGGCCGAGCCGGTCGAGCAGCTCCATCTTCTCCTCGCCATAAACCCGCACCGGATCGCCTTCCGGCAGGTCCATGACGAGCTCCTCGATCCGCGCACGCAGCTGGTAGGCGAACTGCGGCGTCGCCGGCCCGACGAGCGCGTCGATCGCCTCCTTCGTTGGGTCCGGCATCGGCTCCAGCCTAATGGGTAGTGTCGAATGAGTGCGACGACTCGAGACCGCTGACCTGATGTTGCTGCTCACGGTCACGATCTGGTCGCTCAACTTCACGGTCACGAAGTACGTCCTCAGCCACGGCTTCAAGCCGCTCGCCTACGCGTCGCTGCGCTTCCTGGCCGCCGGCGTCCTCTTCATCGCCGTCACCTGGCTGCGCGAGGGGTCTTTCCGGCTGCGCCGTCGAGACGTCCTCTTCGTTCTCGGTGCTGCGGTTGTCGGGATCTTTCTCAACCAGATTGGGTTCGTGTACGGGACGAAGCTGACGACCGCGACGACCGTCGCGCTCATCTTCGGGACGCTTCCGATCCTGACGGCGCTCTTCGCCGCGGCCGGAGGGGTCGAGAGGCTGCACAGCCGCTTCTGGGTCGCCGCCGCGGTCTCGTTCACGGGGGTCTGTCTCGTCGCGGTCGGCGCAAAGGGCGGGATCGGCGGCCACCTCTGGGGTTATGCGCTCGTCCTCCTCGGCGCTGCGACCTGGGCGGCGTACTCGGTGGCGATCGCACCTCTGATGACCCGATACACGGCCTCGCGGATCAGCGCCTACACGCTGTCGATCGGCGCCGTCCTGCTTCTGACCGCCGGCGCGCCGCAGCTCGCATCGCAGGACTACGGCTCGCTGCCGGCCCTTGTCTGGGTCGCCTACGTGTTCGCCGTGTTGGGGCCGCTCAGCTTGACCAACGTGCTCTGGTTCAACTCGATCGAGCGCGTAGGCCCTTCTCGCGCCTCGCTGTATGCGAATCTGCAGCCTTTCCTCGGTGCGATCTTTGCGCTGCTGATCCTGTCCGAGTCGATCACGGCGCTACAGGTCGGCGGCGGCGTCCTGATCGCCGCAGGGATCGCGCTCTCGCGACGCGAGCAGCCGGCTGTCCTCGTGCAGGAGAGCGCGTGAACCTGCGGGAACGGCTGGCCCGGCAGCCTCCCGGCTACGAGTTCACGATCGGCCGGATCCTTGCGATCTACTCGGGCCTGATGGTCGCGCTGCTGCTCGCGGCGCTCGACCAGACGATCGTCGCGACCGCGCTGCCGAAGGTCGTCTCCGACCTGGGCGGGATCACGCAGTACACCTGGGTCTTCACCGCGTACATGCTCGGCTCGACCGTCACCGTGCCGCTCTACGGAAAGCTCGGAGACGTCCACGGGCGCAAGCCGCTCTTCATCGTCGCGATCGTGATCTTCCTCGTCGGCTCGGCGCTCTGCGGGGCGGCCCAGAACATGTGGCAGCTCGTGATCTTCCGCGCCGTCCAGGGGATCGGCGCCGGCGGGCTCTTCCCATTGACGCTCGCGATGGTGGCGATGATCGTTCCGCCGCGCGACCGGGGGCGCTACCAGGGGCTGATCGGCTCGGTCTTCGCCGGCGCCTCGATCGTCGGCCCGCTCGTTGGCGGCTTCATCGTCGACAACGCGAGCTGGCGCTGGATCTTCTACGTCAACCTGCCGGTCGGCGGGCTGGCGTTGGCGGTGATCCTGCTGACGATGCCGAAGCGGCCCTACAAGCAGGAGCACTCGATCGACTGGCTCGGCGCGGCGGTGCTCGCGGCAGCGACGACGGCCCTGCTGCTCGGCCTTGTCTGGGCGGGCAACGAGTATCCGTGGAGCTCTCCCGAAGTCATCATCGCGCTGACCGCTGCAGCGGTGCTGTCGGTGGCCTTCGCCTTCATCGAGCGCGGAGTCCCCGAGCCGATCCTGCCCTTCAACCTTTTGCGCAACCAGACTGTCGCCTCGAGCGTCGCTTGCATGGCGCTAGTCGGGGCAGCCATGTTCGGGACGATCAGCTTCGTCCCGCTCTTCGTCCAGGGCGTGATCGGCACCTCGGCGACGTCGTCGGGCATCGTCCTGACTCCGTTGATCCTCGGAGCGGTCGTGACGAGCTTCATCTCCGGACAG
>DATFXA010000040.1:0-3009 GCA_035258645.1 Gaiellaceae bacterium | reverse complement strand
ATCGTCGAGCTCGCGGAGCGGATCGGCTGACCGCTCCCAGGCACCGGTTTACGCCGCTCGTTGATGCTCGCCGCCGACGAGGTGCGCCGTTATCTTTCGGGCGTCGAGCGGCAGGACGGCCAGCTCCGGCGGGGGACGACGGACGAAGCCGGCAAGAAGCAAGAGGTCTTCGGCCTCTGTGAGCGTAAGCGTCTCTCTCGCCTGATCGCGTGCGAGCCGGCAGAGGGTCAGGCCGGCATTGATCTCGAGCCTTGCCCCCGCTCCCGGCGGCAGCGAGCGCATGGCGCAGACTCCACCGGCGCAGATGAAGAACGCCTTTCGCCAGCCAGGCTTGCCCGCCGGTGCGATCAGGCAGACCTCGAGCCTCTTTAGCCTGTCGAGACGGTGCAGGCGCTCGACGACCTGCTCGAGCGCCTCGATCCGGTCCCTGAGCCGAGCCGCCTCCTCGTAGCGGAGGTCCTCGGCGAGACGCCCGAGCCGTGTCCGAAGGCGTGGCAGCGGGCCGCCATCAAGGAGACGATCGAGCTCGTCGGGCGTGCACGAGGAAAGGACCCGCGCTGCAAGCGACGCCTGCCGGCGGCCGGCGATCGGGCCGAGCCGGGTCGCGGTCTTCGAAACGATGAAATCGTCGCCCCGGCGCTTCAGGTAGAGGCCGGAGTCCTTCCTTCGCCCGCGCGCGTTGGCCGGCGGATCGAGCTCGCGGATCAGGCGCAGCTCCTCGATCGCGGCCTCGAGCTCCGAGCCCAGCACCCGACACTCGATCCGGTCGAGTGCGAGCAGGGCCGCCTCGACGGAAGGTCGTTGCCGCTCGCTTCGGAAGTAGGAGCGGAGGCGGGCGCGCAAGTCGCGCGCGCGACCCACGTAGAGCACCTGTCCGCGACGGTCGCGAAACAGGTAGACGCCGGGCCGGGTCGGCGCGCCCCGCGCGAGCGCTCGCTTGTCGTACACGCGACGCCGCCGCGGAGCAGCGAGCCCGCGCAGCTCGGAGAGACGTCTCGCCCCTCGTTCCTGGGCCAGGCCGATCAGGTGCACGAGCACTTGGGCGGTCGCTTCCGCGTCGGGTAGCGCGCGGTGGCAGGGCGTCGTTGGAACACCGAAGAAGTTGGCGAGCGAACCAAGGCCGACGCGCCGGAGACGGCCTTCGAGCAGGCGACGGGCGAGCGCGGCCGTACAAAGCGGCGGTTCGGAGAGGCGGCGACCATGCAACGTGAGGAGCTGCCGCTCGAGGAAGCTTTGGTCGAAGCGGGCGTTGTGGGCGACAAGGAGCGTGTCGGAGGCGAAGGTCAGGAAGCGGGAGAGCACCTCCGCGGCCGGCGGAGCGCTCCGGAGGTCGCGCTCACGAAGGCCCGTCAGGCGGGCGACGGGTTCGGGAAGGGCAACTTGCGGGTCAACGAGCGATTGAAACGAGTCGACGAGCTCGAGTGCGCGCACACGCACGGCCCCGATCTCGCAGATCTGGCAGCGGGCCGCCGAGAGCCCGGTGGTCTCAAGGTCGAACACGACGAACTCGGCCTCCTCGAGGAACGGGTCGGGTCCTCCTTGTACGAGGGAGACGGTCGTGCCGGTGCAGACGACTCGGCTGTCGCCCGACGTCACGTCCGCCAGCAGCGAGCACGCCAGCCCGGTCGGGATCGAACTCGTCGCGAAGAGCGAACGAGCCGCCTCGACCGCTGACAAAGGCCCGCGCTCCTCGAGGAGGTCGACCAGCCGATCGAGCGCGTCCAGGGCGAGCTGCACTCATCAGATGAAAGCGAACATACGTTCGCATTGCAAGCCGGCCTAGTCTGCGAGCAGCGGGACCGTCAACCCGTTGCTCCGGCCGAGAAGCACCGCACGGGTGATCGCCGACGCTCCGAACCGCGCTCGCACCTCGTCGATCGCGACATCGAGCGCGTCGCTGCTGTGACGATCGAGTGGCAGCGCGAGTTGGAGCATTCCGCCATCCTCGAGGTTGCTGACCGCGACACCGACAAGGGTTATCCCCTCGCGTTCGATCATCGGCCAGGCCGTTGCCAGAAGCCCTCTGGCCGTCGCGAGGACAGCATCCGTGTTCGCGGTGGCGTGAGGCAGCGTCTGGGATCGAGTCGCCCGGGTGAAGTCTTCGAAGCGAAGCCGGAGGACAACGGTGCGGCCGATCCGCTCCGCGGCGCGCATCCTGCGGGTGACCCGGTCGACGAGGCCGACCAGTGAGGTATCGAGTTCGTCCAGCGACTTCCGCGAGCGGCCGAGCGCGCGCTGCGCTCCGATCGAGGCCCGGCGCCTCCGCGCCCGAACGGGCCGAGGATCCCGGTTGTGTGAGAGTGCATGGAGGTGCCGGCCCGACGCACGACCGAGGATTGATATGAGCGCCGGCTCTGAGAGCCGGGCCACCTCGCCTACGGTCTCGATCCCGACGCCGTGCAACTTTGCCGCCGTCACCGACCCAACGCCCCACAGCCGCTCGATCGGCAGCGGATGGAGGAACGCGAGCTCGTCCGGCGGCGCCACGAGGAGCAAGCCATCCGGCTTCGCCACCCCGCTCGCGACCTTCGCGAGGAACTTCGTCCGTGCGATTCCGATTGTGATCGGCAGACCGACCAGCTCCCGGACCTCGCGCCTCAGCCGCACGGCAATCTCGGTGGGCGTACCCGACAGTCGCCGGACGCCGCGGACGTCAAGGAATGCCTCGTCGATGGACAGGCCTTCGACGAGCGACGCCGTGTCCTCGAAGACGCGGTACATCGCTTTGCTGGCGTCCGCGTAGGCAGACATCCGAGGCTCGACGACGATCGCCCCCGGGCAGAGCCGCCGCGCCCGCGCGACGCTCATCGCCGTCCGAACGCCGCACGCCTTGGCTTCGTAGCTGGCTGCAAGCACGACCCAAGCACCGACGATCACCGCCCGTCCACGAAGGTGAGCGGCGTCTCGCTGTTCGACCGAGGCGAAGAAGGAGTCAACGTCGGCGTGGAGGATCGTGGGTTCGTCGATAACGAACATATGTTCGCACGACCTAGCGCGTTTTCGCACGTG
>DATFXA010000039.1:0-5962 GCA_035258645.1 Gaiellaceae bacterium | reverse complement strand
AGCTAGCGGCCCGGTATGAGCAGCTCGCCCGGCGGCTGCGCCCATACATCACGGACACGTCGCTGCTGGTGGACCACGCCCTCCGCAACGGCAAGACAGTTCTGCTCGAGGGAGCGCACGCGACGCTGCTCGACCTCGACCACGGGACATATCCCTTCGTCACCTCGTCGAGCACCGTCGCCGGCGGGGCTGCTCCCGGAATCGGGATCGGCCCGACCCGGATCGACGAGGTGATCGGCGTCGCCAAGGCCTACGTGACTCGCGTCGGCGAGGGGCCGTTCCCGACGGAGATCAAGGGCTCGGACCAGGAGCGGTTGCGGGAGCTCGGCGGCGAGTTCGGAACTGTCACGGGCCGCGAGCGGCGCTGCGGCTGGCTCGACCTTGTCGCGCTGCGCTACGCCGCGCGGCTGAACGGGATCACCTCGCTGGCGCTGACGAAGCTCGACGTGCTCTCAGCATTCGCAGAGCTGCCCGTCTGCATCCGCTACCGGCTGCGCGACGGGAGCGAGACGGACGAGTTTCCGGCGTACCAGTCCGACTTCCACCACTGCCAGCCCGTCTACGCGACGTTGCCCGGGTGGGAGGAGAGGCTCGACGCGGTCGACGAGGTTTCCGGGCTTCCGCCGGCCGCCCGCGCGTACGTCGAGTTCGTCGAGGAGCAGCTCGGCGTCCAGATCTCGCTGATCGGCACAGGCCGCGAGCGTGAGCGCGTGCTCGCCCACCGGCCGGCTGCGCTTGCGGGCTAGATCAGGGCGCTGCGCCCCTAGCCGGCACGGCCAGTCGCAGCACGCGCTCGTCCGGGAAACGATCGGCGAGCTCGGCCTCGCAGGCCGCGGCCTCCTCGTCGCGGGCCCAGACGATCACCGACGGCCCGGAGCCGGAAAGCGTCGCGCCAAGGGCGCCGGTGGGCAGGGTCTCCCGCACCATCCCGAGCAGAGGAGCGTCGGCCGCTCGGTAGGGCTCGTGGAGGCGGTCGGTGAGCGCCTCGGCGAAGAGCTCGGCTGAACCACGCGCAAGCGCCGCGCCGAGCAGTGCCGCCCGCCCGGCGCTGAAGGAGGCGTCGGCATGAGCAATCGACGACGGAAGCGCCGCGCGAGAGGCCGGGGTCGAAACCCTGCCTTCTGGAACCAGGACGATCGGAGCGGCGGGCGCGCGATCGGCGATCTGGACGAGCCGAGTCCCCCAGGTCAAGCAGACGCCGCCGAGGAGCGAGGCGGCGAGGTTGTCGCCGTGCCCTTCGAGCTCGAGCCCTTCGGCGAAGAGCTCGGCCGGATCGGCGCGGCCATGCTCGAGCAGGGAAGCGGCGACGAGGCCGAGCGCGATCACGGCGGCGCTGGAGCCGAGCCCGCGGGCTTTTGGAATCGCGTTCGTCCATGTGAAGCGCCGCCCCCTCGGGTCGGAGATGCGCGCGAACGCGCGGACGCCGATGTGATCGAGGTCGGGTGGCTCGTCCCCCGAGCCCACATCGACCTCGTTCCAGAGATCGAGCGCAACAGCGACGCAGTCGAACCCTGGCCCAAGGTTCGCGGTCGAAGCGGGCGCGCGGACGCGCAGCGCGTCGGTCAAGCGACCGCCGCGATCGCGTCGGGATCGGGGTCGACGGCTACGGGAGGGGGCGTGAGCCGCTCGACGGCGTCAGGGTCCTTGAGCCCGTGGCCGGTGATGACGCAGACGACGCGGGTGCCCGGCGCGAGCCCCGCTTGGCCGAGCCCGGCAACCCCGGCCGCCGAGGCCGGCTCGCAGAAGACGCCCTCCTCTTGGGCGAGCGCCCGCCATCCCTCGAGCAGAGCGTCGTCGGAGACCTTCACGATCATCCCGCCGGCTCGTTCGAGCGCAAGTTCCACCTCGGCGGCGTGGGCCGGAGCGGCGATGCGAATGGCCGAAGCCGCGGTCTCCGCCCGCTGCGAGGACTCCACGGCGAGCACACGCGGCAACCCCGCGTCCGCTTCGTCGAAGCCGAGCACGTAGGCGCGCGTGTTGCCCCCGCCGCCGTAGGGAAGGGCGAGCACGGCCGGTGGCTCGCCGAGCTTCTCGACGATCTCGAAGGCGGCCGTCTTCTGGCCCTGGAGCCGGTAGGGATTGAGCGAGTTGACCAGGACGTGAGTTCCACGCTCGGTGAGCCGGCGCGCGGCGTCGAGTGCCTGGTCGAACGAGCCGCGCACCTCGAGGACCCGTGCGCCGGCCGCGCGCGCCTGGGCGAGCTTTCCCAACGCGACCGCGCCCGCCGGCTGCAGCACGAGTGCAGAAAGTCCCGCGCGGGCAGCGTAGGCTGCCGCCGAGGCAGCGGTATTCCCGGTCGAGGCGCAGACGACCGCGCGTGCTCCTTCCTCGACCGCCTTCGAGACCGCGACCGTCATCCCACGGTCCTTGAAGGAGCCGGTGGGGTTCACTCCCTCCCACTTGAGCCAGATGTCGAGACCGAGACGCGCGGAGATGCGCGGCGCCGGCAGGAGAGGCGTATCACCTTCGCCCAGCGTGACGATCGGCGTGTCCGGGCCGATCGGCAGCCAGTCGCGGAAGCGCTCGGACAGCGGTATGCGGCTAGACACCGCGCTCCGAGATCACCCGCATCAGCGTCGGCGTGCCGCGAACCTCCGCGAGCTCCGCGACCGTTGCCAGCGCCGCCTCGACGCGACCGCTCGGAGCCTCGTGCGTGACGAGGTCGAGCGAGGCGCCGTCGGCCAGCTGGCGCTGCGCCAACCGCGCGATCGAGACCCCCTGCGCCGCCAGCTGCTCGGCGACGTGCGCGAGCACCCCGGGCCGATCGTCGACCTCGATCCGCACGTAGTAGCGAGAGCGCAGGTCGCCCGCTGGCAGGCGCGGCAGCGTGCGCCAGGCCGCGTCGTTGTGAAGGAAGCCCGTCGCGGCGGTGCCGACGACGCTGACAATGTCCGCGACCACGGCCGAGGCGGTCTCGAGCCCACCGGCGCCGGGCCCTTCGAGCGTGATCTCACGGATCGCGTCGCCCTGGAGCATGACGGCGTTGAACGCCCCGTCTACCGCGGCCAGCGGATGGTGGCGGTCGACGAACGCTGCCTGGACCCGGACGTCGAAGCCGCCGTCGACCAGCGTCGCGGCGCCGACCAGGCGGACAGTCATTCCAAGCTCGCGCGCGGCCTCGACGTGCTCCGGGCGCACGTGCTCGATCCCTTCGTAGAGGACGTCATCGAGGCCGACACGTGCGCCGAACGCGACGGTGGCCAGGATCGCCATCTTCGCCGCCGCGTCCGCGCCGGAGACGTCGTCTGTCGGGTCTCCCTCCGCGTAGCCGCGCTCTTGTGCCTCCGCGAGCGCAGCGTCGTAGTCGGCACCCGCCTCCATACGCGTGAGGATGAAGTTCGTCGTTCCGTTGACGATCCCGAGCACCCGGTGGACGTTCGTCGCCACAAGCGACTCTCGCAGAACCTTGATCAGCGGGATCGCGGCGCAGACGCTCGCCTCGAAGCGAAGCTGAACGCCCTCCTCCGAGGCGACCCGGAAGATCTCAGCCCCGCGCCGTGCGATCAGCTGTTTGTTCGCCGAGACGACCGGCTTGCCCGCGCGAAGCAGCTGGAGCACGTAGTCGGCCGTCGGCTCGACGCCGCCCATCACCTCTGCGACGAGCCCGATCGAAGGGTCGCCGCGAATCGCCTCGAAGTCGGTCGTCAGGAGCTCGTCGCCGGCCGGAAAGGAGCGGTCTCGGCCCAGGTCGCGTACGAGCGCGCGAACGACGCGGATCCGATGCCCGGTCGCACGCTCGATCTCGTCGCCGTTCTCGATCAGCAGCCGGTTGACCGCTGCGCCGACCGTCCCGTAGCCGAGGAGCGCGACAGGAACGTCAACCGCTGCCATCGGCACGGTCCTGGCCGGGCGGATACGCCTCGAGCGTGAGCGCCTCCTCGGAGAGGTCAAACCGGTCGTGGAGCACCCGCGCCGCACGCTCGACCTCGGACGCACGCACGAGACAGGAGATCCGGATCGAGGACGTCGAGATGATCTCGATGTTGATCCCTGCATCGGCGAGGGCGTCGAACATGTCGGCCGCGACGCCCGGATCCGATTTCATCCCAGCGCCGACCAACGAGACCTTCGCGACATCCGCGTCGATGGAGGCGCGGCTGCCGCCGACCTCGCGGGCGACGCGTTCGAGCGTGGGCTCGACCCGGGTGAGGTCGTCCCTCGGCAGCGTGAACGAGACGTCGGTGCGTCCGTCGGCGGAGACGTTCTGAACGATCATGTCGATATTCGCGCCTTCGTCTGCGAGCGGACGAAAGATGCGGGCGGCGACCCCGGGCTGATCGGGTACCGCGAAGATCGTCACCTTCGCCTGCGAGGCGTCATGCGCAACTCCCGAGACGATCGCCTGGTCCATCTGCTCGCCCTCCTTGCCGATCCAGGTCCCTTCGTTGTCCACGAACGACGAGCGGACGTGAAGCGGCAGTCCGTGGTTGCGAGCGTATTCGACGGACCGGAGCGAAAGTACCTTCGCGCCCGAGGCGGCCAGCTCGAGCATCTCCTCGAAGGAGAGCCGCCTGAGCTTGCGCGCGCCCGGAACGACCCGCGGATCGGCGGTGAATACGCCCTCGACGTCTGTGTAGATCTCGCACGCCTCGGCCTCGAGCGCTGCCGCCAGCGCGACGGCTGTCGTGTCCGAGCCGCCGCGGCCGAGCGTGGTCGGCTCGAGCTCCGAGGAAACGCCCTGGAACCCCGCGACGATCGCGACCTTGCCTTCGTCGAGGGCGCGGAGGACGCGGCTCGAGCGGACGTCCAGGATCCGGGCCTTGCCGTGCGCGGCGTCGGTGACGATCCCCGCCTGCGATGCCGTGAACGAGATCGCGCTGCGGCCGAGATCCATGATCGCCATCGAGAGAAGCGCAATCGAGATCCGCTCGCCGGCGGTCAGGAGCATGTCCAGCTCGCGCGGCGGCGGGAGCGACGTGACCTTTCCGGCCAGCGCGACCAGCTCGTCGGTCGTGTCGCCCATGGCCGACGCGACGACGCAAACGCGTCGGTCCGTGGCCGTATCGACCACACGGCGGGCCACGGTTTTGATCCGCTCCGCGCTCGCCAACGAGCTGCCGCCGTACTTCTGGACGATGAGGGTTACGGGATCCGCAGTCGTCTCATCATGCGTTAGGACGGTCGGCCGGTCTACAGCCGCCGGCGCGACTGCGCGCGACCGACCCCTTTGAAACACTGGGCGTGTGAAGGTTCTCGTCGTGGGCTCGGGGGGGCGCGAGCACGCACTCGCCTGGAAACTGGCTCAAAGCAAGGACTGCGAGGAATTGCATGCCGCGCCTGGAAACCCCGGCATCGCCCGGATCGGCCACTGTCACCCGGTCAGGGCCGAGGACGGCGAGGGGCTGCTCGGATTCTGCAGGGAGCATCAGATCGACCTCGTCGTCGTCGGGCCGGAAGCGCCGCTCGTTGCGGGCGTCGCCGACCAGCTTCGCCATGCAGGCGTCGCCGTCTTCGGGCCGAGCGCCGCCGCGGCGCGCATCGAAGGCTCGAAGAGCTTCGCCAAGGACGTCATGGTCGCGGCGGGGGTCCCGACGGCGGAACGACTCGCAGTGGCTCGGCCGCCCTGCGTCGTCAAGGTCGATGGTCTCGCCGCAGGAAAGGGCGTCTTCGTCTGCCGGACCCAGGAGGAGCTCGACGACGGCCTCCGGGCGGCCGCCAGCCGCGGCAAGACGCTCGTGATCGAGGAGCTGCTCGAGGGCGAAGAGGTGTCCATCTTCGCCGTGTGCGACGGGCAAGAAGCGCAGGCGCTCGCGCCCGCCCGCGACTTCAAGCGCATCGACGACGGAGACGTCGGCCCGAACACAGGCGGGATGGGCGCCTATTCGCCCGTGCCGCAGTTCGGGCCGGCCGAGGTCGACGAACTCCTGGCTACGGTTCACCGGCCAGTCCTGACGGAGTTGGCGCACCGAGGCGCGCCGTTCGTCGGGCTTCTGTATGCCGGCCTGATGATCACGGACTCGGG
>DATFXA010000038.1:0-3590 GCA_035258645.1 Gaiellaceae bacterium | reverse complement strand
CGCGACACGTGGCTATTCTAGGTCGGTCATGGCGACCGTCCTGGGACTGATCGGGCTTGCACTGTTCATCGTCGGCGTGATCGCGCTCGCCGCCGGCGTCACCTGGCTGGTGGTCAAGATCAGCCCGTCGAAAGAGGACGCCGAGCCGCGCAGCTCGTAGGCCCCGCCCGCCACCTGCCTCACCGCAAACTTCACCGAATCGGCGCGCTCGCGTCACCCATGGGCGCGCTTTTCGGCGATATCGTCGTGTCCGTGGGCGGAGGGCAGCGCCCCACCCATTGAAGGGCGGGGGTGCGGGGTCGGGTTCTGGTCAAACGGCGGCCAGTGGTAGGACGTCGTCGAGCGGCACGTACTCGAGCCCATGGGCTTCGGCGACGGCCTCGTACGTGATCTTTCCGTCGAGCACGTTGACTCCGCGGGCCAGGGCCTGGTCGCGGGCGACCGCTTCGCCGAGGCCGTGGTCTGCGATCGCCTCCGCATACGGGAGCGTTACGTTCGTCAGCGCCTTGGTCGACGTGATCGGCACGGCGCCCGGCATGTTCGCGACGCAGTAATGCGTGACGCCATCGACGACGTACGTGGGATGGCTGTGGGTCGTCGGCCGCGAAGTCTCGGCGCAGCCGCCCTGGTCGATGGCGACGTCGCAGAGCACGCTGCCGTCCTTCATCTCCCCGACCATCGTGCGGGTGATCAGCTTGGGAGCGACCGCGCCGGGGATCAGCACGGCGCCGATGACGACGTCGGCCTCTGCAACCGACTCCTCGATCTGCAGGCTCGACGACATCAGCAGGCTGACTCGGCCGGAAAGGATTTCCTCCAGGTGGCGCATCCGGTCGACCGACCGCTCGAGGATCGTCACGTTGGCGCCCAGGCCGAGCGCGATCACCGCGGCGTTGTAGCCGACCATGCCGCCGCCGATGACGACCACCTTTCCCGGCGCTACACCGGCGACGCCTCCTAGGAGGAGGCCCCGGCCACCTAGCGGCTTCTCTAGGAAGTACGCGCCTGCCTGCGCGGCGAGGCGCCCGGCGATCTCGCTCATGGGGGCCAGCAGGGGCAGTGCTCCGTCGTCCGTCTCGACCGTCTCATAGGCGACTGCGGTGATGCCGCTCTCGGCGAGAGCGCGCGTGAGCGGCTCGTCGGCCGCGAGGTGGAGGTACGTGAAGAGCACGAGACCCTCGCGCAGGCGGCGGTACTCCTCCTCGATCGGCTCCTTCACCTTCAGCAGCAGTTCGCTCGCCTCCCAGACCTCGTCCACCTTCACGACGCGGGCGCCAACCGCTTCGTACGCATCGTCCGGGAACGAGCTTCCTTCCCCCGCACCCGTCTCGACGAGCACCTCATGACCGTGCTGGCCGAGCTCGCGCGCGCCGGCAGGGGTCAACGCGACGCGGTACTCGTCAGCCTTGATTTCCCTGGCCACGCCGATTTTCATGCCGGCCAACCCTACCTTCCGCACAGGTAGAGAAGGAGCCCGGCGAGCGTCTTGGCGTCCTCGATCTGCGGCAGCAGCCCGTCGAGCTCGGCGACCGGAACGCGGACGAGCTCGATTTCTTCGTCGTCCTGCGGAAGACGCTCGGTCTCCTCGACTCCCTCGGCGATGTAGACGTGCACGAGCTCGTCGCAAAACCCGGGAGTCGAGTAGAAGCGCGCCGCAAGGCGCCATTCGCCTCCGGCGAGCCCGGCCTCCTCCACCAGCTCGCGCCTGGCCGTCGCGAGCGGTTCCTCGCCCGGCTCGTGCGTGCCGGCCGGGAGCTCGAGCAGCGGCCTACGAACGGGCTCGCGCAGCTGACGGACGAAGGTCGCGCGCCCCTCCGAGTCCACGGCGAGGATTGCGACCGCGCCCGGGTGGCGAACGATCTCGCGCTCGTGGCCGTGCCAGAGCTCGACGTCGACGCTGATCCGCGTCCCCTCGAAGACCCGCCGCGAATCGTCCGGCTTCATCGACCCACGAGCGTTCGCGCGAGGCTGCCCGCAGCAAACGCCGACGCGAAGAACCAGGGGTCGTCGTCGGGCCCTCGCCCCATGTGCTCGAGCGGGAGTCCCGCACACGCCTCGCGCCAGTCGCCGACGTCCACCTCGCGCCACGCGGGCAACCAGCCGGGGACCTCGAGGCCGGCGGGCCACGCCACGGCAACGTCCGCCAGGCAGAGCTCAACCACCGCGCGCGTGTGGTGCGACACACCTTGGTGGCGCTGCCGCTCGTCACCGCTCGAGACGCGCACGGCAAGCACAGGCTGGCCTTCGAGCGCCGCGGCTGTGTTCGCGGCGTCCGCGGCCGCGAGTCCGCCGTGTCCGAGCCGCGAGCCCGTTCCGACGATGCCTGGGCCGATCGCGCAGACGACCGCGTCGAACCCTGCCGCTGCCGCCCAGGCGAAGGCGGACGCCGCGGTCACGCACTCGTGCTCGCCGCCGAAGCACGCCCCGGCCGAGACGGTGGTGCCAACGAGCGCCCGCTGCCTGAGCGCCCGCAGCGTGTCCGAGAGCCCGAGCGGAAGCGCGCCGCCGGCCACCTGAACATAGGCGACTCGCACGCCGGCGAGCGCGGCGCAGACCGGCGCCACCTGGCTGTGCAATGAGCAACAGACAACAGGCAGGCCGCCGAGCGCGTCCGCCACGGGCCCGTCCTCCTCGGCATGGCGGGCCGCGTACTGGATAGGCGTGTACGGAAGCTTCATCACGTGCGCGCCGGGGGCCGCCGGAAGTTCGAGGCCTCGGGTGAGGTTGGCGTGGAGGACGTCGAAACCGCCTGACCCGAGGCCAAGCTCGCGCGCCTGGACGTTGACGACGACCTCGTCGCCGACCGCGACCGTGCCCGTCAGCGCCGGGTAAGCGACGCAGGCGCGTCCGTCGACCTGGCAGCGGACGAGGTCCTCGTGGTCCTCTTCGATCGCCGTGACCGTCCCGCGACGGAGGCTAAGCGCCACGGTACGGGTCCTCAGATGACGCGATCAACATCCGAGTGATCCATCGGTTTCACGAGCCCGAGGGGATCACGTCTGTTCCTTCCGGGCTACCTCCACGAGCGCGAGCGTCACGTCCACCATTTGCACGAGGTCCGCCACGGAGATCCGCTCGTCCGATGTATGGATGTCTGTCATCCCGTTCGCGAGGTTCACGCACTGGAGACCCCGCTCGTTGAAGACGTTCGCATCTGCCCCGCCGCCGCTGAGGCCGTAGCGCGGTTCGACGCCGCTTCGCTCCAGGGCAGCCGCGGCGAGGCGCACCGGCTCGTCGTCTCGCTTGAACCGGTAGCCGCGCGCACTCGGGTCGACCGACGTCTCGACGTCGCAGTCGGCGAGCTGCGCGGCGAAAGTAATCGTCTCGAGCATCTCCTGCACGAGCTCCCCGAGCTTGCGCTCGTCGTGGCAGCGCGCCTCGGCCGCGAACCAGCAGCGCTCTGGGACGATGTTGCGGGCGGTGCCGCCCTGGATCTCCCCGACGTTGGCGGTCGTCTCCTCGTCCAGACGCCCGAGCCGGAGATCCGAGATCGCGCGCGCCGCCGCCGCGATCGCGGAGCGGCCCTCCTCCGGGTACATGCCGGAGTGCGCGGCCCGACCGTGAAACGACGCGTCGAGCTTGCACTGGTA
>DATFXA010000037.1:0-4058 GCA_035258645.1 Gaiellaceae bacterium | reverse complement strand
GGGATCGTCCCCTCTTGGTTTGTACTTGGTCCATTCTCACCCCGGTGCCGGAGCGACCGTTTCTGCGATCCGTGCGCGCTCCATCCATGTACGCGGCCCAGCGCTCGTAGAAGCCCCGCTGGTTCTGCTCGGCGATGCGGTCGGTGAGCACTCCCGGACTGTCGTAGGTCCCGTACTCCTGGCCGAGGCCCATCTGGTAGTTGTAGGGGTAGCGCCGCGCGATGATCCCTTTGCTGGCGAGGGTGGCGTAGTTCCAGTTCTCCATGTCGTCCTGCTCGGTCATCCCAGCCGGACCCGAATAGCGCAGGTAGTAGTGCCGGAGCACGTTCTTCACCTCCGCCGGTGCATCGCCATCGACCAGGAACCAGCGCCATGCCTCGGTCCTGAGGGCCCCGCGCGGGTGCCAGACGGCGATGGAGCGCGGCTGGCGAGCCAGGTACGCCATGTTGGGGAACACGTTGCCGACCAGACCGAGGAGGCGCGCCTCCTTCCCGAGCCGTCGCTTGCGCTCCTCGTAGCAGTGCCGGAAGTACTCCTCGACGACCGGCGTGTTCTGGTAGCTCGGCGTGTAAGGGACATCCTCCAGCTCGAGGAACGACACCGCGCCATGCCCGCGGTCGGGGAACGAAGCGCCCAGCCGCCGGGCGGTGTCGCGTTCGGCAGTGTCGCGGCGGCCCGCACCGCTCGGCCCGATACCCGCGAGGTCGACCGAGCGGTGGCTGATGTTGTGGTAGGCGTCCCCGGCGAAGTTCTCGGCCGCAAATTTCCAGTTGCTCGGCATCACCCACTTCTGCACCCCGCCCAGGACCTCCGAGCCGCCTTCACGCCCATCGCGACAGTCCAGCAGCGTGTCCAGGTGAAGCTTCATGCCGCCCAGATATTCCGCGAACGGCGGCGCGGCCTCGTCCCACGATGCCCAGATCGTGCCCTTGTAATTGGTGAGCCGCGGGACTTCCACCAGCCCCCACTCGGTTCTGTCCAGCTGTTCCTGGTAGCACTCCTTGTAGTACGGCACGCCCACCAGTCGCCCGTCGGTGGCGTAGCTCCAGCCGTGATAGGGACACGTGAACACCGGAGTATTGCCCTCGTCGTAGCGACACACTTTCATGCCTCGATGCCGACACGTGTTCAGAAAGACATGAATGCGATGCTCCCGATCCCGGGTGAGGACGACCGACTCCTCGCCCATGCACGAGACGAAATAATCACCGGGCTTGCGAATCTGGCTCTCGTGTCCGACGAAGAGCCAGCAGTGGGCGAAGAGTCGCTCCTGCTCCTCCTGATACAGCGCCTCGTTCACGAAGAGCTCGCGGCTGACGAGTCCTCGCTTCACGTCGACGAGCGGTTGCATCGACTCGTCCTTTGCGGTGTTGTCCATGGCGGCTCCCCTCATGCTTTCATCCATCGACATTCAGGCAAATGGCCGTGCGCGCCGTCGTCCCGGCAGGTGCAGGGAGTCTCGGTGCGCTTTCGATAGCCGATCGACGCGAGGAAGGTGTCGAAGCCCGAGTAGAACGTGTCGCCCGCGTCGATCGCCTGAAAGCCGGCCTGAAAAGCCTGTCGCAGCTCTTCACGACCGGGACCACGGCGCTCCTTGCTCACGGCGCTTGTCGGATCTCCACGATGTCCTGGGCGAAGATCATTTCTTCGGTGCCGACCAGTGCGGCGTCGCGCGGCGAGGATAGGTATCGCGCGAACACCCAGATACCATCAAGCGGGTTCGACACCACTTCCGCCGTCGATCCGTCGCTGAGAACGATCTTCGTCCCGGGCTGCAGTTGCCGGAGATCGATGACACTCATGGCGCGGTGGTCCGCCAGGTTTTCTTCCCGAGATCCACGAGATCGCCCCGGTAACGACGCGTCGTCGCCATGGCCCCCCTCTCCTAGAAGAAAAACGTCAAATTCTTGACCTGGAGCACGTTCTGGTCCAGGACGATCTTTCGCCGCCTGATCTTCCATTGCCCGTCGACCCGGTGCAGGACGTCCTCTCGCTTCCCGACGAGAATGTCCGTCTCCGTCTCGACCCGGTTTCGGTAGATCAGGAAGCGCGACTTGGTCGTCACCTCCGAAGGCGCCGAGGCTGATGGTTTCACGTCGAGAATTTCGACGTTGGACACCATGTGGCAGATCCGCGAGAGAGGCTCCTCGGCCCAGTGGATGCCGGTCAGAATCTGCTTCACCCGTCGGGTCAACGTCTCCTTTCCCTCGTCGAACCAGTTGACGTCCAGGCCCTCGCGTGTGAACTCCCGCTCGAGCTCGCCGAACTTGACGTTGCGTCGCATCGGCATCCAGTAGCGTACGTCTTCGGCCAGGAGCTCTAGCCACTCCTCATATCGTCGCTCGTCGAGAAGCTCGGCCTCCCGGTAAAGGAAGTTCTCGATCTTCTGCTGGAGGAGCAGGCGCGCGATGTCATCGCTGTGATCGGTCATGGCTGTCCTCGCCGCGGATCCTTCTCCTGGTAGCCGCCCTCGTATGTGACTCCGGGCGCGCGCAGCTCTACGCCGGCCATGGCTTCCAGGACTCGAGCCGCGATGGGGAATCCGCGCTGTCCCCACCCCTGGGCCTGGGCACGCTTCATGACGTCATCGGCGATCGATCCGAGGTGCGCCGGCGCGCCCACCTCGCGTGCCAGCTCGCAGGCCAGGTGCAGGTCCTTGGCGACGATGTCGAGCGTCCCGCCGGCGGTGAACTCTCTGCTCAGGACCGACCGGGGAATGTTGTCGAAGGTCCGACTCGCCCCGGCGCTGACCGGGACGATCTGCGCCAGGGTGCTGAGGTCGATACCGGCCTTGGCGGCGATGAGAAGACCTTCGAGCGAGGTGACGAAGTTCGTGTAACCCAGGTATTGCGTCACGAGCTTCGCGATGCACCCCGCACCGGTGTCGCCCACGTGGAAGATGTTCCGGCCCATGGTCTCGAGCAGCGGCCGGTACCTGGCGAAGGTCGTCGCCGGACCGCCGACCATGATCGTCATGCCAGGCGGGCGACCGCTGACCGGCGCGTCCAGGAACTCGACACCTCGCGCCCGACCAGCCTCCGCGATCCGGCGAACGACGCCCGGCGCATTGGTCGTCATGTCGATGCAGGCGCCGCCCGATTTGAGCCCGGACAGGATACCAGTCGATGACTCGACCATCGCCCGCTCCACCTCGGCCGGACCGGGAAGCGACGTGAAGACCACTTCGCTGGCCTGCGCAGTCGCGCGCGGGGTGTCCGCCCAGCGTGCCCCCAGATCACACAGGTTAGATGTGGCCTCCCGTCGGAGATCGTGGACGGTCAGTCGATGACCCGCTTCGATGAGGCAGCGAGCCATCGGATTGCCCATCGTGCCGGTGCCGACAAAGCCCAGTTGCATGGGAAGAGTCTCCTCCGCGATGCTTCAGTGTCAGCCCACGTATCCTACACGTGGGCGACGCTGACCGCCGTCACGGGCGGCAACCCCGAGAGCGCCCGGCGGAACGACTCTCCGCTGTCTTCGGTGATCCAGACCGTGCCATCGTTCATGCCCACGATGAACACGTCCGGACTCTCAGGGTCGCCGGTGGTTGATCGCGGCGCGGCCGGGATATGGGTCGGCAACCCGCCTGTCAGCCGCCGCCAGGTCAGTCCCTGGTCCTCCGAGCGGTAGAAGCCCGCGTCGGCTCCCTCGGGTCTCCGCCAGCCAGGCGGTGGCACCGCCGAGGCCGCGGTGAATACCACGTTCGGGCGAGCGGGGTGAACGACGGGCTGGGCAAAGTAGCTTCGATCCAGCCCCTCGGTGCAGCGCATGAACGAGTCGCCGCCGTCCCTGCTGCGATAAAAGCCGTTTCCGGATGTCGCCAGGATGACCGCAGGGTTGTCCGGCATGATGGCGACGTAATGGGAGTCGAACTCGGTGCCATTCTTGAGCGTCTCCCAGGTCGCGCCACCGTCGCGGCTGCGCACCAGCCACCCTTCCTCGACGGCCCCGAGGACCACGCGAGGATCACTGGCGCAGAGCGCCAGGCCTTTCACGTGCGCGATGTGCGGAGCCGGCGGGAATGTCCAGTCAATCGACTCTGGCATCGTCCGGAACTG
>DATFXA010000036.1:0-4786 GCA_035258645.1 Gaiellaceae bacterium | reverse complement strand
CCTCGATCATCCCGCGGTGGAACATCTTGAGCGCATCGAGCGTGCCCAGCCTGAGGGCGCGCTTCGAATAGCGCAGCGCCTCGCCGCAGTGGCCGGTTCGCTCGAGCGCCCAAGCCAGGACGTCGTCCCCGTCGATCGACGGGCGCTCACGCCGGGCAAGGCGTGCCAGCGCGAGTGATGCCTGAAGGTTGATTCGGTGGTCGACGTTGAAGAGCGCGGTCTCGAGATCCGTCTTGACGCCGTTGGCGACCAGCAGCCGCTGGATGACGCCGATCAGCTCGTACTGCTTCTTTGCCAGGCCCGGACGGCCGGTCGCACCGTAGAGATCGCCGAGCGTCGAGACGTACTGGGGCAGTGGGATCCGGTTGACGGCCTGCTGCTCGAACTGAATGGCAGCCCGATAGTGACCCAGGCCCGCCTCTGCACGGGCGAGAGCGTCCAGCCCGTAGGCGTAGTCGGGAAAGACGAACAGCGCGTAACGGTCCTGCGCCGCTGCCTCTTTGTACTTGCCGACCGAGAGGTAGATCAGACCGAGCTGGACATGCGTCCAGGCGTCGGCTTCCCCCTGGCCCTGGGCAGCGTCGACCGCGAGGTTCATCGCGGAGATCGCGCCGGGAATGTCTCCGAGCAGCTGTCTAGCGTGAGAGATCCGGGCGTACGAGGAAAGGCCCGGCTGCATGCTCGCCATCGCGTCGAAGGTCTTGAAGGCGGCCTTGTAGCGGCCGAGCTCGACGAGGGCGTCGCCGATCACTCCGTAGTTGCGGGCGGTCGTCCGGGAGGCCGCGTGGGCGCGACGACCGAGAACAAGCGCTTCGCGGAAGCGGTGGCGCGAGAGCGCGAGCGAGCCCAATCCGCTCGTCGCCAGCAAATCGCGGGGAGCGATCTGGAGCGCGCGGTGCAGCGCCTCGTCGGACTTCGTGTAGTAGCTGGGGTCGCCGGTCTCCCGTGCGCGCTGTTGGTACGCGAGCCCGAGGGAATCGAGCGACCGGACGTCCGTCGGATTCGTCCGAACTGCCGCCTGAAGCCGCGTGACCTGGGTTGCCGTGTCGACCGGCGAGGGCTCGGCCGCGGCGGGCGGCGCGGCGGCCGCCTGGCCGGCGGACGAGGTTTCGTGCAAGACGCCGCCGAGCGTTAGGGCCACGGCGGTCAGTCCCGCCGCTGTGGCCACGAGGATCAACCGCTGTCGTTTCATCTCCGCTCCTTCCAGCCGGGGACGAGGAGGGGCCTGCCGGCTGGGTCAGGCCCCTCTGTCCTTGGGGGGCTTATGGCACCTCGTACCCCTGGTGCGGTGCTGCGACGTACGGGAACGCACCGGAGAAGCTGACGTCGTTCGTGTCGACGCCGTCGCCGAGGAGGTCGTTCGGCGTCTTGTCAGGCAATCCCAGCGCGGTGTGCAGGAACGGGCCGTAGCCCTGGGCAAAGGCACGCAGATCGATGTCGATCACGTCGTCGCCGAGGCGGCGGCCGTTTGGATAGCCGCACAGGTCGCCGGACGCGCCTAGCGGGCCGAGCCGGTCGGGCTGGGCCGAGCTCGCGGTGCCTGCCGGGCACGCGCCGTTGCTTCCCGGCAGGATGGCTGTGTTCAGCCGCAGCAGGTCGGCATCCGTGTTGCCGGTGAAGTTCACTCCGGGGATCCCCGTCAACAGGATCGTCCGGAGGTCCGAGCGACCGGTGTCGTCGATCGCCGACAGTGCGCCGCCCGCGTGTCCCTGCGGCAGCGTTCCGTAGAGCGCGTTCTCGAGGCGGGACACCTCGGGCGAGGTGTAGAGCGATTCGAACTGCTGGTCGTCCTCAGGATCCTCACGGTTCCAGAAGTCCTTCTGGCCCAGTGGAATCACGACCTCGTTGATCAGCGGGTTGCCGAGCCGGGAGACCTGGACCCACGGTCCGTGGCCCTCGACGGTGCCGTTGTCTTTGAGGACACGCACCTTCTGCCGGCTTGCGGTCGCATAGATTCCGATGGTCGGGCTCGAGAACGAGACGAGCTGGCTGGTCGGAACCTGGATCTCGATCGAGTGGACGTTGTCGTTCTTCAGCGCGTCCCGTCCCGGCTCGGCGGCGAGCGGGAGCAGGTGGAACGGGTTGAACGGACGCAGTCCGGCCAGGTCGAAGATCGAGCCGAGGTCGACGAAGAACGGATCGTCACGCTGGCCCGCGAAGACCTTGATCCCGCCCGGGAGGCTCGTGACCGCGGCCGCCGCGAGGCTGTTGTAGCTTGGAGTCGAGCGGGGGCCGATGTTGTCGGGCGGGGTCGGGATGCCCGAGCCGAGAAGCTGGCCCTTCCCGATTTGCTGGCCCGCGCTGTTGAAATGCACGAGCGTGACGCTGTAGGTCTGGGGCCGGTTCCAATTCGGGTCGCTGAGCGACGTGATCGGCCCGGTGTTGTAGAGGAACGTATTCGGGTTTCGGGTCGCGGTGTGGAACCGGAACTGGTAAGCCAGGTCGTCCCGGCCGTCACCGTTGTTGTCGACCTTGATCTCGTAGAGGACGGTGTCGTCGAAGCTGTAGAAGTTCGGCCCGCTCGCCGGTTGCTCGAGCGGGATGTAGTTCGCGATCATCGTGACCGTGTTCGTCTTGTCCGGACTGACGAACGCGTACAGGTCGGTGTTGTCCGCTCGCGGGTCCTGGCTGATCAGGGGCGCCTCCGAGTGACTCGATGCGAACGCGCTGCTCGGCCCGCCGGCGCGGGCCAGGATCAAGAGCAGAGCGAGCGCGAGGACTCCAAGAGCGGCCGCGACCAGGATCGGCTTGCGGACGGTCGCAAGTGCTGGCTGCATGAGCGTCGTTTCCTTCCTCCCCCCAGGGATCGACGTTGCTTGGTCGCGCGTGATTCGCCCGAGCGGCGCGTTCGGTTCGGCCGGCTTGCGGCCGGGGAGGGTTAGGCCGCTGTGGAGCTAGACGTGGTCGCTCTGCGGGCTGTCGATCAGGCCGTGCTCGTAGGCGTAGCGCGCGGCCTCGGTGCGGTTCTTGACGTCGAGCTTGCGGTAGATGTTCGTCAGGTGGAACTTCACCGTCTGCTGGGCAACCCAGAGCTCCTTGCCGATCGCCTCGTTCGAAAGCCCACGCGCCAGCGCCTTCAGGATCGTGGTCTCGCGGTCGGTCAGGCCCGCAGCCTTGACTGCATCCTCTTGCGCAGTCTTCTCGGGCAGCCCGACGGCGCTGAAGACGGTGCCTTCGAGGGCCTGGCGAAGGGCGGAGGAGAGGTCGATCGGGTTGACGCTCTTGACGACGTAGGCGGCCGCGCCGTGGTTGAGCACCGTTTGGACGACCTCGGGGTCGGTCGAGACCGAGAGGATCACGACTTTCACCCTCGGGTGCTCCTTACGGATTCGATCCAGACAGGTGAGTCCATCCATTTCGGGCATCCGCAGGTCGAGGAGAGCGAGGTCCGGCTTCGTCTGGGAGACGAGCGGAAGGACCTGGCTGCCGATGCGTGCCTCGGCCACGACCTCGAACTGGTCGTCTTCCTCGAGCGCGCGCTTGATTCCGGCGAGAATGAGCGGATGGTCGTCTGCGATCAAGACTCGCATACACGAAGCCTAATCAACTCTCCGGCGTCGCCAACCCCGGCGTGATGGCTCGGAAAGACGTTGTGAGGGTGACCCGTGTCGTGGTGGCCGGCGCCCACCTGCCTACGCGCACGGGGATTCGCCTCGTGCTCGAGCGGAACGGCTTCGAGATCTGCGCGGAGGCCACCGACGCGAAGGGCGCGGTCGCGGCGGTACTGAGGGAGAAGCCTGAGCTCTGTCTGGTCGATGCGGATCTGCCGGGCGGCGCAATGCTTGCCACCGCGCGGATCACGACCCGTGCTCCAGCAACGGACACCATCGTGCTCGCGGCGCAAGCCGACGAACAGGGTGTCGTCGATGCGCTCAATGCGGGGGCTTCCGGTTACCTGCCCCTGGACGGAGACCCGGACGGCCTCATCCGCGCGCTGCGGGCAGTCCGGCGAGGTGAACCGGCGGTACCCCGAAGCCTGCTGGGGCCGGTGGTCGACCAGTTCCGCGTGCGAGAGCGCCGGCGGCGCGTCAGCGTTCGAGGCGGTATCGAAGTCGAGCTGACACGCCGGCAGTCCGAAGTGCTCGAGTTGTTTCGCGACGGGCTCGGCACGACCGAGATAGCGGGACGGCTCGGTCTCTCCCCTGTAACGGTACGCCGACATCTTTCGCTCGTGCTCGAGAAGCTAGGAGTCTCGGACCGTGCGGCAGCGCGGCATCTGCTCGAGGAAGAGGAAAGCGCCTGACCCGAGCTAGGCCGAGGCCGAGCCCGGAGGCTGCCAGCGGGGCAGGCGCAGGCTGAGCGTGGTCGGACCGCCAGGGCGGCTCTCGACGTCGAACTTGCCGCCGAGCATTCGCACCCGTTCGCCGATTCCGACGAGACCGAGGCGGCCGCGCTTCGCAGCTCTGATCAGGGTCTGCTCGACTGGGAAGCCACGTCCGTCGTCGACGATCTGGAGCTCCAATGCGCTCTTGCCGCCGTAGACGGTGACGCGCGCCATGGTCGCCTGACTATGCTTGCGCACGTTCGCGAGTCCTTCCTGCACGATTCGGTAGAGGGCGATCCGTTGGGACGCCGTCATCGACTCGAAGTTCCCGCTGATCTCGAGGGTCACCGGCAGGTCGCCGCGCTTCTCGAAGTTCCCTACCTCGTGTCGGAGGGCTTCCACGATCGGGCGCTCGACCACACCCGCGGGCTCAAGGGAGTGGGACAGTTCGCGGAGCTTGCCGTCGAGCCCGGCGATCTGAGCGCCGATGTCGTCGAAGCGGCCTAGCACGAGCTTGCGAGT
>DATFXA010000035.1:0-3216 GCA_035258645.1 Gaiellaceae bacterium | reverse complement strand
TAGTAGGCGATTGTCGGCGCGGTGCCGACTCCGACGAGGACGCCGAAGCCGAAGAGGAGGCCGATCGCGAGCTGCTCGGAGCGCTGGGCCGCGAAGTTGAGCCCGATCAGGAGAGCGAAGCTCGCGATGTACGCGACGAAGCCCCACCCGTACGAAAGGTCGCGACCGAGGTAGGCACCGAGCGCGAACAGGCCGGTCGTAACCGCAACGAGCCCCATCGTCTGCCCGAAGAGAGCGCGCGCCTGGTCTCGTGCGACTGCCGGCTGAACGGCTGTATCGAGGGAGCTCACGAGCCTCGAGCCTACTACCTCAGGACCTCGAATTCCTCGTCGCTCAGGTCGATCTGCAACGACCCGACGTTTTCCCGCAGGTGGTCCAGCGACAGCGTTCCCGGAATCGGCAGCATCGCCGGCGAGCGCCTGAGGAGCCACGCGAGCGTAATCTGCACCGGGGTCGCACCATGCCGATCGGCGATCCGGGCCAGCGCGGCGCCGCCCTCGCCGCGCAGCGGGAAGTAGGGGACGAAGACGATGCCCTCGCGCTCGCAGTAGTCGACCACGTCCTCGTGCTCGCGCTCAGAGAGGTTGTAGTGGTTCTGGACGGCCGCGACCGGCACGACCCGGCGCGCCCGCTCGATCTGCTCGATCGAGACGTTGGAGATCCCGACGACACGGATCTGCCCCCGTTCGCGGTACTCGTTGATCGCGCCGAGGCTGTCCTCGATCGGCGTCTCGGGGTCGACCCGGTGCAGGTAGTAGAGAGCGATCGTGTCGGTCCGGAGCCGGCGCAAGCTCTCTTCGATCTGCTCTCGAAGCACGTCAGGACGGCCTCCGCCGGGGCCTCCGAAGCCGCCCTTCGTCGCGATGACGACGCCTTCGGGCCCGGAAGTCGCTGCCCCGATCGTCTCCTCGCTCTCGCCGCCTGTATAGGTATGGGCGGTGTCGATCATCCCTGTGCCGGCGGTGAGCGCGTCCTCGACAAAGGCGACGTTCCCGGCCGTGTTCCGCAGACGGTTCGTGCCGAGGCCGATGCGGGCGACCTCGACCTCACCGAGTCTCAAGGTCGTCGGACTCATATCGCCCCGAGACCCTAGTCTGGGCGGCCGCGGCTCGGCTGCCGCGGCCGCCCCGAACTCCTAGCCGCCGACGCTCGCCGGGACTGCGAGCTCGGCCAGTCGGTCCTTCAGCCGCTCGATCTCGGCGGTGTGGGCATCCAGCTCCGCGGCGGTGGCCCCGCGCTGCCGGAGGATCTCCCGCACCAGGACGAGGCCGCGGATGTGGAGCAGCAGGTCGTCGAGCTCGCGTGCGCTCACGCTGCCAGCTCCACGGCGACAGGCTCGTCGACGGTCTCGACTTCGGGCACTGCGGGGTTCGACTCGATCAGCACCGCCGAGAGGACGGCTCCAACTGCGGCAATGGCGGCCAGGGCATAGAAGGCGATCGAGAAGCCGTGGGTCAACGCCGCGCCGCCTAGGGGCGACGCGCTCGCGTGCGCGTCCACGTAGTGGGTCGTGAACGTGGTCGCTATCGTGGTCGCGAGAGCGACACCAACTGCGCCGCCGATCTGCTGCGAGGTGTTGATCAGCCCCGAGGCGATCCCCGCGTCGGCCTGGGTGACGCCGGTCAGGCCGCCGATCGAGATCGGCACGAAGGCCAACGCGAGCCCGATCCCGCTGATCAGGAAGGCCGGGAAGAGGTCGGCCCAGTACGTGCCGTCGACGGGCAACCTCGCGAACAGCACGAGGGCTGCCGCCGAGAGCAGGAGCCCCGTGGTCAGCACGCTCCGAATTCCGATGCGTGTCACCAGCGCCTGCGAGACCGCCGAGAAGCTGATGATCGTCAGCGTCAGGGCGATGTATGCGACACCGGTCTTGAGGGCGGAGTAGTGGAGCACCTGCTGCATGTAGAGGGTCAGCAGGAAGAACTGCGCGAAGATCGAGCCGCCCATCAACAGGCCGGCCACGTTCGAACCCGTCAGCGTCCGTAGCCGGAAGATCCGCATCGGCAGCAGCGGCGCCTTCGACCGCAACTCGATCACGACGAACGCGACGACCAAAGCGGCCGAGGCAGCGAGCAGACCGATCGTCTCGGCGGTGAGCCATCCATGCTGCGTCGCGCGCGTGAGCGCGTAGACCAGCAGCATCAGGCCTGACGTGATCGAGGCGGCGCCTGCGAAGTCGAAGTACCTGTGCTTGAGGTCGGCGCGGCTCTCCCGGAGCAGGAACGGCGTGACTCCGAGCACGATCAGACCCGCCGGGACGTTGATGAAGAAGATCCAGGACCAGCTGAGGGCGCTCGTCAGCGCACCGCCAAGCAACACCCCCGCTGCACCGCCGCTGCCCGAGGCGGCGCCCCAGATCCCCAGAGCGACGTTGCGCTCGCGACCTTCACGGAAGGTCGTCGTCAGGATCGACAGAGCCGCCGGTGCGAGCAGCGCCGCTCCGAGTCCCTGCAGGGAGCGGAAGAGGATCAGCGAGCCCTCCGACCATGCGAGGCCGTCCAGAAGCGAGCTGACAGTGAACAGCGCCAGCCCGGCTACGAACACGCGCCTGCGGCCCAGCAGGTCGGCAAGGCGGCCGCCGAGCAGGAGCACCCCGCCGAAGAAGATCGAATAGGCGGTGATCACCCACTGCAGGCTGGTCTCCGAGAAGTGTAGATCCGTCTTGATCGACGGTAGAGCGACGTTCACGATCGCGACGTCGAGGACGACCATGAACTGTGCTGCGACGATCACCGCGAGCGCCCACCAACGCCTGCTGTCGGCCGACTCCTGGCGATCGTCCACCGCGTGTGCCACAATTTCTCCGGTCATTGATTTGCCCTCCAGATTGTTGAATGGATCCACGATAACACAGACCCACGGTTCGGTGCTACACTAATTTTCGTGACTACTCAAGTAACCGAACTACCCGCAGCACCGCCGCCTCGTCTGGCAAAGGAGCTGCTTGCCAACACGGCTTTTCTGCTTGCGAAACTCGGCTACGGCTTCAAGGCCAAGGCGATCGCCGGGGTCGAGCAGGAAGGGTTCAGCCTGTACGACTACAGCGTGCTCGCCGTTCTCGGCGAACAGCCCAGGGAGACGCAGGCAACGATCGCCGATGCGCTCCAGCTCGACCGCAGCCAGCTGGTCGGGATCCTGGACTCGCTCGAGGAGCGCGGCTACGTCGAGCGCCAGCGCGATCCGAGCGATCGGCGCCGGCACATCGTCAGCCTGACG
>DATFXA010000034.1:0-5286 GCA_035258645.1 Gaiellaceae bacterium | reverse complement strand
CGGCCCGTAGAACTCGCCGCCCTGGGCCGAGGAATCGGTGGCCGCGCGCAGCGTCGGGAGCGCACCCATCTGCGCGCTCTGGACGAAGCGCGAGTTGATGAGGCGCAGGCGCGGATCGAGCAACGCCCGTTCGAACTTCGAGCGGGTCCGGTACAAGCTCGTGAGGACGATGCCTGGATGGCATGCGAGTGCGATTGTGTGCGCGCGTACGACGCGGAGGCGGCGATCGAGCTCGTAGGTGAACAGCAGGTTCGCCAGCTTCGACTGGCAATACGCCTCGGCGGGCCTATAGCCGTTCTCGGACTGGAGGTCCTCGAAATCGATCACGCCGCGTGTGTGGCCCTCGCTGCTGACGGTCACGATCCGGGAACCGGGGCGCTCGAGCAGCCGGTCGAGCAGGAGTCCGGTGAGCGCGAAGTGACCGAGGTGATTGGTTCCGAAGGTCAGCTCGAACCCATCCACCGTTCGGTCGTAGGGAGGTTCCATCACCCCACCGTTGTTGATCAGCACGTCGATGCCGCCGTTGCGAGCGCGGACTTCGGCAGCCGTCTCTCGCACCGAGGCGAGTGAGGCCAGGTCGAGATGAACCGTCTCGACATCGGCGTTCGGGATCGCATTCACGATGCTGTCCGCCGCGGCCTCCGCCCTGGCGAGATCTCTGCCCGCGATGATCACACGCGCGCCATGCCCCGCGAGGGCCCGCGCCGTCTCGAACCCGATACCCGCGTTCGCACCCGTCACCATCACCGTCCGCCCCGACTGGTCCGGAACATCCGCCTCCGTCCACCGCTGCGCGTCGCCGCCGCGCACCTGCTCGCGGTGCCCGATCAAACGGCACTCCCCCGGAAATCGGACGGCGTCGCAGCGATGGCGGCGATGTAAAAACCATTCACAATATAAAAGAGACTAACCTACCAGGGTGGGCGCCGCAACCCCTCGTGTAAGGGAGGCTTCGGCCGGCGGTTTCAGCCGGAGTCGAGCTTGGCGAGCACCCGCCGCAGGGCGGAGTCGAGGGCGCGCCGCTCGGCCGCCGAGAGCGTGGCCAGCAGGTGTGTCTCGTAGGTCGAGCAACTCCGAACTTCCCTGCAAATCGACACGCGTGTCCTTTGGGGCGAGAGCGGCCAGCAAGGGGCGTTCGATCCCGCGCCCATCGCTCGAAGTGGCCACGGCTATAGTCACCGGTTGATGGGGCTTAGCGTCGATCGTCACCCGGACGAGCTACTGCTCGAGCGGATGCTGGCCCCGCCGCCTCTCGAGGATGCTCTGAGCTCACTCGAGTTTTGGTGCCAGCGTCGAAGCCGCTTGCCCTTCTTCCGCGTAGCGGAGCGGCGCGAGGCCGACGAGATGATTCGCCGTTGGCAGGCCCGGGTTACGGCGGCCGAGCGGGCTCACTACGGGACCGGCCTATACGGACGAATCCGCAGGCTGTTCGTATCTCGGCCACCCGCCTGGCCCTTGGGGCCAAGGACTGCGCTCGTTGCATTTGCGTGGAGAATGCTGCCGCGTCGTGTTGCCATGATCGCGCTCGCTGCTGCTGGAACCATTCTGCTCGGCATGGTCGGCATCAGCCTGGGGATAGCAATTCTCCTCACGCAAGTGCTTTAAGCCGCGGCGGGTCCCCCAAAAACGGATGACGACCGGGGTTCGCGGATCGGCACGATCCGGGAGGCATGCCAATCAGGCGTAAGGCGTGACGCTCAGGTACTTGAAGCCTGTGTCGACCGCGAGCGTGACGATGACCGCGTCGGGACCGAGGCGGTCGGCGAGGCGGTGCGCGCCGACGACGTTGGCGCCGGTGGAGATGCCGGCGAAAACGCCTTCCTCCTGAGCGAGGCGGCGCGTCATCTCGATCGCGGCGTCGTCCTCGATCGGCTCCAGGTGGTCGACCCGCGCCTGGTCCCAGTGAGGCATCACCAAACCAGTCCAACCCTGGATCAGGAACGGGCCTGGTTTTCCGCCGCTGATCGCCGCCGAGGACGCCGGCTCGTGGGCCTGGATGAAGACTCCGTGCGGCTTCAGCGCCTCCGAGACGCCCATCACCGAGCTGCCGGTGCCCATCCCGTGGCAGAAAGCGGTCACCCGTCCCTCGGTCTGTTCCCAGATTTCGCTTCCGAGGTGATCGCGGTGGCTGGGAATGATGTACGGGTTGTTGAACTGGTCGGTGGCGTAGTGCCCGGGCTTCGCGGCGAGCTCGGCCGCCCTGGCGACCATGTTGTCGATGTCCTGAGGCGTGACCTTGGGCGGTCCTTCCACGGACGGAATCAGGTCGATCGCGGCTCCGAGTGCAGTCATCAGCTGCACCCGCTCCTTCGTGAAGCAGTCGGCGATCACGATCAACGCCCTATAGCCCTTCGCGCGGCAAACCAGCGCCAGCGCCGGGCCGGTGCTCCCGCCTGTGTACTCGACCACCGTGTCTCCGGGCGAGATCAACCCGTCGCGCTCGGCGCCCTCGACCATCGCGAGAGCCATCCGGTCCTTCATCGATCCGGAGGGGTTGCGCAGCTCGAGCTTGAGCCAGAGCTCGGCGCCGTTCTTCGGCGCGCACCGACGCAGGCGGATCAAGGGCGTGTTGCCGATCGCTTCGAGGATCGACTGCATCGCTGAATGATCTACGCGTTTCGCTTCTGGGGGTGGACCGTCTCGCCGCGGGCGAGCATCGCCACGAAACCCCTGATCCTGCGCGCACGCGTGTCAGCTCGCCTCGCGGTTTCGATCCTGTACAGGATCGCGTAACGGTTCTGGCCGCTGAGGCTCTTGAACGTCGCTAGCGCCTTCGGCTCGGCGGCGAGCGCCGTGGCAAGGTCGGCAGGAACCTCAATGCTTGCCGGGCCCGCGTAGGCGGCATCCCAGCGGCCGTCGGCTTTCGCGCGCTCGATCTCGGCGATGCCGGCAGCATGCATCCGGCCTTCGGCGAGCAAGCTTGAGGCGATCTCGGTGTTGCGCTTCGACCAGGAGCTCCGCCGCCGGCGGGGGGTAAAGCGTTGCCGGTAGGTCGCCTCGTCCCGTCGGCGGACCTGTCCATCGATCCACCCGTGGCAAAGCGCTTCTTCGAGCGCCTGGTCGTAGGTGAGGCTCGTCGGCTTCTCCGTTCCCTTCTTGGCGAGCACGACCCAGACTCCGTCCGGGTCGGCGTAGTGCTTTGCGAGCCACGCACGCCACGCAGCGGCGTCGCGGGCGATCAGCTCCGGCGGGTCAGCGGGCATTACGCAGAGCCTGACAGCGCTTCGTTAAGAATCGGCCCAGAAGCCTCAATCGCACTCACGAATCAGGCTTGTCAGGCCGATAACTAGAATCGTGAGCGCGGCGGAACTTCCGGCACCCCAACTCGGCAGGATCCTGGTCGCTGCGGGCCTCCTCAGCGAGGAGCAGCTTGCGCAGGCACTCGAAGATCAAGCGCAGACCGGCCGCAGGCTGGGGGAGATCATCGTCCAGCGCGGGTTCATCTCAGGGCCGGCGCTCGCCAACGCGCTCGCCGAGCAGCACGGGGGTGTGCTGAAAACGGAATACGGCTTCGCGAGCGGTCTCGGTGGTGTGGTCGCGCGGCGAGCGGCGGCCGAGTCGGGCACGTTCGTTTCGCCCCTACGCCCGCCTGACGCAACGTCGATGCCGACGCCGGGCAATGTAGAGCTGGAAGACACCCCGGAGACGCCGACGCCGGCGCTCCGAACCGCGGAGGCCGATATCCAAGAGACGGCGCCCGAGCGGGCCGCCCACGAGGAAACGCCCCAGCCGCTTGCGCCGGTTGCATTTGCGCCCGAGCGCGAGCCGGAGCCGGAGCAACCGCTGCAGCCGCCGCCCCTGCTTCGGCCCGCCGAGCCGCCTCCGCCCTCCTTCGACGAGCCCTTGGGAGAGCTCGCGCATCCACCCGCCGCGGTTTCGCCTCTCTGGGCACCGCAGCCGTCGGAGCCCTCGGTCGAGTCCGAGCCGGAGCCGCCCGCCGAGCCGGTGCAGGACCCGGTAGCGCTTCGCCAGTCCGAGCCCGAGCCAGTTTTCCAGGCGCCGGTGGCGCCTTTGCCCGAACCGGAAGTCACGAGCCTACTCGAACCCCCGATTCCGACGCCCGAGGCCACCGAGCCGATGCCCAAGCCCGTCGAGCTACGCCCGCCCAGCCCGGAGGATCAGCATCCGGTCGAGCCTGCGCACGAGGCCTCTGCGCCTGTCGAGCTCTACCGGCCGGACGTAGAGGATCGCCGCCCGCCGGCCCGGGAGGAGCCTCAGCCGCTCGCGCCCGCGACGCCCGCACCAGAGCCAACGTTCGTCGTAGAGCGCGAGCCCGCTCCCGTGCCGGTTTTCCAAGTCACCGAAGTTGTCTCGGAGGCAGCCGGACTCCCCCTGCAGGACTCCGAGCCGGCCGAAGAGGTAGTCGAGCTCGCCGAGGCCGAGCCGGGACTGACGCCGCCTGCCGAAGTCGTGGAGCCCGTCGAGGAGCCAACCCAAATGGAGGCACCTGCCACAACGGTGCGCGACGAGCGCGACGAGTTGATCGATTCACTGCGAGCGCGGGTGGAGGCACAGGAGCTCGAGCTGGCCAACCTCCGCGAGCAGCTCGAGCAGGAACGCGGCCTCAAGGACCTCCAGGTTCATGTCTGGCCCGAGGAGCAGCCCGAGCAGCCGCCGCCGGGGCCGTCGCAGGCCGAGCAGTATCTGCTGTGTGTGCCGACATCCGCTGGTTACGTGCTCATCGACCGCGTCGGCGCCCTACCTACCATCGGCCACGCAGTCGAGGTCCCCGAGGAAGAGGGGAACTTCACGGTCACCAAGGTCGTACGGTTGCCCCGCAACGGGCGCCCCTGCGCGTACCTTCAGCGGGCCTAGCGTATGGAAAGGCGGGCTTGGCCCGCCGCTCCGCTAAACCCGCTGGCGCGATTACGCAGCCAGTCGGTCCGAAAGCTTCGCCGCTGGGAAATTTCGCAGCTTGCGCTTCAGCTGTTCCGCAGACATTGGTGCCGCCTTTCGTTGCCGCATTGCACGAAAACGCCTACTCATGGTCGGCGCGCGGCGTCCATCTCATAATCCCTCGAACTGGCTCCCCAATCCGGTAATTTCCCGCCCGTGCTGATCGCGGCTCTCTCCACGGGGCACAAGGTGGGCCTCGGGCTGGTGGGCCTAGCGTTCGTCCTTTTCGCCCTAGCCTCGTCGTTTCTGTTCCCCAGGGTATGGCCCGACTATCCCGGCAAGCGCGGCCTTCCGGCTTTTCTCACGGTGTCGGTAGCCCTGTTCGTCGGGATGATGTTCGCCGTCTTCTTCTTCGGCCGCGAGCCCAGCGAGAGCCATGCCGCAGAGGGG
>DATFXA010000033.1:0-21887 GCA_035258645.1 Gaiellaceae bacterium | reverse complement strand
GGCACGCTGATCGTCGCGATGCCGAACGGCTACGGCATCAACGGGCCGAACGCCGCAAGGGGAAAGCCCGTCCTCGCGCGCCTCCCGAAGCCGAACACGAGCGACCTCGAGAAGCTCGGCGAGGACGCGGCGGTGGCGACGAGACGGGTCGCATCCGCCAACGGCTACACGCTCCCGACGGCCAAGGACGCGGGCTCGGGCACCTCGGCCTGGGTGATCATCCTGGCGGCGCTCGGCGGCGCTGCGATCGTCGCCGGCGGCGTGTACTTTGCGCTTCGGCGCTGGTTGACGATGCCCTGAGGCGCCGCTCGCGATGACGACTAAAGGACCGTGCCGACCTGCGCGGCACGGCCGCTCAACGCGGTCGAACGGCTGTTTCCAGCCCGAGCCGCCTCTCGCAAACGGGGCCTAATGCTTCAGGAAAACAAGCCGTCGCCGGTGTTACGGTCGAAGGCGTGATCTTCAGGCAGTTCGTCGACGACGACCTCGGCTGCGCGTCGTATCTCGTCGGTGACGCCGAGACCGGCGAGGCGGTCGTGGTCGATCCCGCCTACGCAATCGAGCAGTATCTCGCAGCGGCGGAGCAGGAGGGCGTGCGAATTGTGCGCACGCTCGAGACGCACACACACGCCGACCACGTCGCGGGGCACGGGCGCCTCGCGCTCGAGCACGGGATCCGGGTTTCGGTCCATCCGGCCGCAGAACCGGCGTACGAGCACGACCCGCTCGAGGACGGACAGGAGATCGTGCTCGGTGATGTTGCCCTGCGGGTGCTGCACACCCCGGGGCACCGGCCTGAGCATTGCTGTTTTGAAGTCATCGACCGGACCCGGGCGGAGGAGCCCTGGCTCGTTCTCACCGGCGACTCGTTGTTCGTGGGCGACGCCGCCCGGCCGGACCTGGCCGTCGAAGCGGTCGACGGCGCGCGGGAGCTCTACGGAAGCCTGCAACGCCTCCTGGAGCTCCCGGACGGGGTCGAAGTCTTCCCCGGTCACGTCGCCGGTTCGCTCTGTGGGGCCTCGATGAGCCCGAAGGCGTCGACGACGATCGGTTTCGAGCGCCGGTTCAATCCCATGCTCACCGTTGCAGGTGAGGAGGAGTTCGTCAGCGAGTCCGCGCTCACCCACGCACCGCGACCGCCGAACCTCGAGCGGATCGTCGCGCTCAACCGCGGGCCGTTCGTCGGCGCCCCCGAGCCGCTGGAGGAGCGGGACACGCTCGAGCCGCCGATCCTCGACGTTCGCCAGGCCGAGCTCTTCGGAGCTGGCCACGCGGTCGGCGCGATCAACGTCCCGATGGAGCGCAAGGGCTTCGCCACGAAGGCCGCCTTCGTCCTGCTCGAGGACGAGCGCCCGCTGATCCTGGCAGGCACGCGAGAGCAGGCTGAAGACGCGGCCCGCCGGCTGCAGGCGGTCGGCTTCAACGACCTGCGCGGCTACGTGCTGCACGGCCCAGAGACCGAGACGCTGCCCGCGGTCGAGGTCGACGAGCTCGAGTGCCTCTTGGCCGACGGCGCGGTGGAAGTGATCGACGTCCGAGAGCTGCACGAGCGCGACGACGGCTTTATTCCAGGGAGCCGCAACATCCCGTACCGGCTCGTCCGGGAGTACGGCGACGAGCTGAGGGAGGGGCGGCCCGTGGTGACGATCTGCGAGAGCGGCGCCCGGGCGGCCGTTGCCGCGAGCGTGCTGGCGGCCTCCGGCGTCGATGCCCGGCCCGTTCTCCACGGCGGCATCCGTGAGTGGGAGAAACGCGGAGGCTCGACCGTAGGCTTCCGCCGCTGCGGCTCTTAGCACGGGGGAAACCCGGTTTCCCCTGTGAGCCCCCTCGCTTTGTTGACGCGCGTCCCGCGCAGTTAAGGCTCCGGCGGCAAAGCCCGCCTCCGCGGGGGGAGACGACCGTGGCGCAGCCCAGTCTTCCGATGATTCGAGACCTCGTTACTTGAGTCGCTGAACCACGTAACCGCGCTCGTCCATGGCGGCGATCAGCTGCAGGCAGTGGTCTTCGTCTCGGGTCACGAGCGTCAGCTCGACCTCGGTCTCGCTGACAGGGATGTCCATCCCCTCGCGGTGGTGCTCGACGGCGATCACGTTCCCGCGTTCCTCGGCGACGAGCGAAAGCAGCTTGATCAGCTCCCCCGGTCGGTCGGCCAGCTGCGTCCGGACGACCAGGAAGCGCCCGGCGACCGTGAGCCCGTGACGCATGACGGAGATGAGCATGGTCGCATCGATGTTCCCGCCTGAGAGCACGGCGACAGCCGGGCCCGAGCCGCCGATGCTCCCGGCAAGCAACGCGGCGACCCCAACCGCGCCTGCGCCCTCGACCACGAGCTTGGAGCGTTCGAGCAGCAGGACGATTGCTTCGCTGATCTCTTCGTCGGAAACGGTGACCATGTCGTCGAGAACGTCGGCGAGGATTGCCGAGGTGAGCTCTCCCGGATGCTTGACGGCGATGCCGTCCGCGATCGTGTACCTGTCGCGCTGGATCTCCACGCCCACGACCCGCGCCTCGGGCTTGACACCGCGAAGCGCGAGCGCGATGCCGGACGCGAGCCCGCCGCCGCCGACCGGAACGACCACGGTCCCCGCCTGCGGAACCTGCTCGGCGAGCTCGAGCCCGAGCGTTCCCTGACCGGCGATCACCGTTTCGTCCTCGTACGGATGGATGAAGGTTGCACCCGTCTCTTCCGCGTATCCGAAGGCGGCCTCGAGCGCCTCCTCGAAGTGCCGGCCGGCAAGCTCGGTCGCCGCCTCGTAGTTGCGGCAGGCCTCGATCTTTGCCATCGGCGCGTCCTCGGGGACGAAGATGACGGCCGGGATGCTGGCCTCGCGGGCCGCCCAGGCCACGGCCTGTCCGTGGTTGCCGGCGCTCGCCGCCACGACTCCGGCGGCGCGCTGCGAATCCGTCAGTGCCGCGATCCTCGTGACCGCGCCGCGAACCTTGAACGAGCCCGTCCGTTGCAGGTTCTCGGCCTTGAGAACGACTTCGCGGCCGGCCAGTCGCGAGAACGTCTCCGATCGGTACACCGGCGTCGCGTACGCGATGTCGACGAGACCGCGCCGTGCGGACTCGATCTCAGTGAGTGTCGGCCCTGTGGTTTCCGTCGCCAAGGTGGAACACCTTGTCAATGATCTCCTGAACCGCGGTGAGCGGGTCGAGCTCTCGGCGCTGGACCTCATCGAGCAGCCGCCGCAGCTCCGGATCGCCCGCCACGGCGTGCTCCAGATGCGCCTTCGCGCGCGCCGACGCGACCGCGAAAACTTCGCCGGCGAGGTGCTCGCGGCGCCGCTGCTCGAGCAGCCCCTCGTCGACCAGGAAGGCGCGGTGCGCCTCGATGTGTTCCCACAGCTTGGGCACGTTCTCACCCCTGGTGGCGTCGGTCAGGACGATCGGCGGACGCCAGGGGCGGTCCTTGTCGAGGGAGAGGATCGAGCGCACCTCGCTCAGCATGGTCTTGGCGGCGGGATGGTCCATCTTGTTGATCGCGATCACATCGGGTATCTCCATGATCCCGGCCTTCAAAGCCTGGATCGAGTCACCGGAGCCGGGCATCAGGACGAGCACGACCGTGTCGGCGATCCCGATCACCTCGACCTCGCTCTGTCCGGCACCGACTGTCTCGAGAAAGACGAGCTCCTTGCCGGCCGCATCGAGCACGAGCAGCGCCTGCAGCGTCGCCTCCGCAAGGCCGCCAAGGTGACCGCGGGTTCCCATCGAGCGGATGAACACCTCCGGGTCGAGGAAATGGTCGGCGAGGCGGATCCGATCGCCGAGCAGTGCCCCGTGTGAAAAAGGGCTCGAAGGGTCGACCGAGATGACGCCGACGCTCTTCCCGTCCTCCCGAACGTGGCGGACGAGGGCTGAGATCAGGGTGGACTTGCCGACCCCGGGTGGCCCGGTGACCCCGACCGCGTAGGTTTCCCCGGTTTGCGGATAGACATCGCGAACGAGCTCGTACGCAAGGGGGTCCGAGTTTTCGACCAGCGTGATCGCCCGCGCGAGCGCGCGTTTCTCGCCCGCCCGGACACCCGCGGCGAGCGACTCCCGCGTGAAGTCGCGTCGGGCAGCCATCTCCCAAATGCTAGTTGCCTGCCCGGGCTAGACGGCCCGGCGGGCCCGGCCGTGGGTCTCGACCGCAGGCTCTGGCTCGGGCTGTGCTTGAGGGAACTCGGCGGCCTTGGCCGGAGTCTCGGCGGCGCCTCGCGCAAGCGTGAAGCCCACCACCGCGGCCACGAACGAAAGCAAAGCGGAGACGCCCCAGACCCAGCGCGGGCCGAATGCGTCCGTCAGGCGGCCACCGAGCACGAGCCCCAGCGCGAGAAACGTCACGTTCGAGCTCATCAGCACGGTGAACGCTCTCCCGCGGAACCGGTCCGGGGCGCCGCGCTGCACCAGCAGTGCGTTGCAGACGATCGTCGCGCCGTTGCCGGCGCCGGAGACGATCACGCAGAGCGCCGCGACCCAGACATTGGGCGACGCCGCCGCGCCGGCGACGCCAAGCCCCATCAGGCCGAGCGAGACCCCGTACACGTTCGCGAGCCCGCGTACCTCGATCCACGACCCGGCCAGGTACGCGCCCACGGCGAGCCCCAAACCGGCCGAGCCCATCATCAGTCCGAGCCCGAAGCTGCCCGCCGAGAAGGAGACCGTAGCGAGAAACGGCTCGCCCACGTTGACGAACGCGTTCGCGATCATGCCGATGTTCCAGGCGATCAAGACCGTCAGCAGCGCCCGAGAGCGGCGCACGAGCGAGAAACCGTCGGCGAGATCGCGCCAGTGTCCTCGCGACTCCGCTTTCGCCTCCTGCAGGAGCCGCTGGGGAATCTGCGCGATCAGCGCCGCGGAGAGCAGGAAGGTCGCCGCGTTGATCCAGTAGGCGAGGTCCGGCCCGCTTGCGGCGACCAGCGCGCCGCCCACCAATGACCCTATCGCCCAGGTGGAGTTGTCGATCACCTGCAGCAGCGAGTTCGCCCGCGGCAGGTCCTCGTCGGAAACGAGGTTCGGGAGGCCCGCATAGACGGCCGGGCGGAAGAGACCCGTCGCGATTCCTGTGACTGCGGCCAGGGCAACGATCGTCGTCGCATTCGGCGCGAACGGCAGGAGGCTGAACACCCCGCAGCGCGCGAGGTCGGCGCCGATCATCAGGCCCCGGCGGGAGAGACGGTCGACGAGCGGCGCCGCCAGGATCCCGATCAGGAGCGTCGGCAGGATGTTCGCGATCAGTAGGGCGCTCATCCAGAGCGGCGAATGGGTCCGAGTCAGGACGTCGATCTGGAGCGCGACCAGCGCGAACCAGGTCCCGAAGCCGGAACCGAGCGTCGCCAGGAAGAGCGAGCGGAACCCGGGCTCTCGGCCGAGAAGCCCGAGGCGGTGCCCGGTCGAGTGACGGCTCACGACCTCTGAAACGCTAACAGGGCGCCGTCGTCCCGAAAGAGGGGTTTTTCGGACGAGGCGAATGCCGGCATGGCCGTTAGCCGGCCTCGGCGGCCAGGCTCCGGACCCGGTCGAGCGCTTCGGCGAAGAATCGGTTCTCGTCGGCGGTACCGACGGTGACCCGGATCGCGGTCGGCCCCCCAAAGCCGTGCGTCGGACGGACGATGACTCCCTGCCGCAGCAATTGCTCGAACAATGGCCTCGAGTCTTCCCCGAGGTCGCAGTAGAGGAAGTTCGCGACCGCCGGGCCCGCCGGGTGGAGCCCGTGCTCGCGCAGGATCCGTTCCAGCTCAGGGCGCTGCGAGGCGTTGTCGAGCCGCCGGCGCTCGATTTCCGGCGCGTCGTCGAGGCTCGCGAGCGCGGCTTCCTGAGCGGGCGTCGTGACGTCGAAGGCGCGACGTACCTTGCCCAGCGCGGTGACGACGGCGGGCGAGGCAAGGGCGTAGCCGACGCGAACCCCGGCAAGCCCAAAGATCTTCGAGAACGTCCGCAGGACGACGACCCGGCACCCGGTCTTGAGGTATTCGGCGATTCCGTCGGGGTAGTCGGGATCGTCGATGTACTCGAAGTACGCCTGGTCCAGGACGGTGAGGACGTGATCGGGAACCTGGTCGAAGTAGGCGTCGAGCTCGGCGCGGGTGTTCATCGTCCCCGTGGGGTTGTTCGGGTGGCAGATGTAGACGAGCTTGGTACGCGGAGTGATCGCCCCGAGCATCGCTTCGAGGTCGTACCGGTCGCCGCTGAGCGGGACGGTCTGAGCCCCTGCGCCGAGCTTGTGCGCGGTGATCACGTAACTCGGGAAGGACGGCCAGCCGCTCACGATCTCGTCTCCCGGGTCCAGCGCGATCTGCGACAGCCCGTCCACGAGGCCGTCTGAGCCGGCGCCAACGGCGACCTCCTCGAAGCGGAGGTCGTGCAGCTCGGCCAGCGCCGCACGGAGGCGGTAGGCGCCGCCGTCGGGATAGCGGTTCAGGTCTGTTGCCGTACGCGCGATCGCTTCCAATGCCGCCGGAAACGGGCCGAACGGCCCCTCGTTGGAGGCGAGCTTGACGACCCGCCCGAGCCCAAGCTCGCGCTGCACCTCCTCGACCGGCTTCCCGGGCTCGTAGGGAACGAGATCGCGAACCGCCGGCCGGAAGAAGCTGTCGGAGATCTCGGCGAGACGCTGTTCGCTCGTTCCGGCCACAGCCCGCAATCTACTTCGGCCCGCCCTGGGTTCCTCCGTTCAACCGCACTCTGGCTCTCGGTTGAAGGTTCCCCCGGCCTCCTCCCGTGTCGAGCCTAAGCCGTTCCTTCTGACCGGTGGGTGACGCCTTCGTGCCGGTTGTGCGACTGCCGCTTCCGGGCGCGGCTTTAGAGTTGCGTGCGAATGAAGGTCGGGGTCCCTCGGGAGACGGCTGCCGGCGAGCGCCGGGTGGCGCTCGTTCCCGAATCCATCAAGCGGCTCGCGGGAGGCGGCTTCGAGGTGGCTGTCGAACGAGGAGCCGGCCAGGCGGCGAGCTTTCCGGACTCTGACTATGAAGAAGCCGGCGCATCGCTGGTGGACGAGGCGTACTCGTCGGACGCCGTCGCCAAGGTGCAGCCGCCCTCGGCCGAGGAGGCGGCGCGGCTTCGAGACGGCCAGGTCCTGATCGGCTTCTTGCAGCCCTTGACGGACGCCCAGGGCATCGATCGCCTCAGCGAGCGCGGAGTCGTGGCGTTCGCGATGGAGTCGATCCCGAGGATCACACGCGCGCAGGCGATGGATGCGCTGTCCTCCCAGGCGACCGTTTCCGGGTACAAGGCCGCCGTCCTGGCCGCCGATCAGCTGCCGAAGTTCTTTCCAATGCTGATGACCGCCGCCGGCACGGTCGCGCCGGCCAAGGTGCTCGTGGTCGGCGCCGGCGTCGCGGGACTCCAGGCGATCGCGACGGCGCGGCGGCTCGGTGCCGTCGTCTCCGGCTTCGATGTGCGGCCGATCGTGCGCGAGCAGGTCGAAAGCCTTGGCGCGACCTTTCTCGACCTCGGGATCGCGGGCGAAGAGACGGCCGAGGGCTACGCGCGCGAGCTCAGCGAAGAGGCGCAGCAGCGCCAGCAAGAGGCGCTCGAGGCTCGCCTGCCTGACTTCGACGCGGTGATCACGACCGCCCTCGTCCCCGGCCACCCCGCACCACGCCTGATCCCCGCCTCCGCGGTCGCCGCGATGCGGCCCGGCTCGGTGATCATCGATCTCGCAGCCGAGGCAGGCGGAAACTGCGAGCTGACGGAGCCTGGCGAGGTGGTCGTCCGCGAGGACGTGACGATCGTCGGCTACACGAACCTGCCGAGCACGATGCCGTTCCACGCCAGCCAGCTCTACTCTCGCAACGTCCTCGCCCTCCTGGAGCACCTCGCCCCCGAAGGCGAGCTGAAGCTCGACTGGGACGACGAGATCACAGCGTCGGCCTGCGTCACGCGCAAAGAGGAGGTAGCCGCATGACCAAAACGGCCTGGTGTGGACGATTTGGCACGGAATTGGCACCCGGCGTTCGCCCGATACGCGGTAGCGTCGGCCCCGAGGGCGGCGGGCAAACGGTCCCCACCCTGGGCGGGGGGAGCGGGGTGGGACTGGCCGGCGCCGCCGTGGACAGAGCGGGGTCGAGACAATGAGCCACGCTCTGACGTTGTCGTTCGAGGTGACGATCCTCGTGCTCGCCATCTTCCTCGGGTTCGAGCTGATCTCCAGGGTCCCGACGCTGCTGCACACGCCGCTGATGTCCGGGACGAACGCGATCCACGGGATCGTGATCGTAGGCGCGATGCTCGTCGCGGGGCTCGGCCACAAGGACACGCTCACGACCGTCGTCGGGCTGATCGCAGTCGTGCTCGCCTCCGCCAACGTCGTCGGCGGCTTCGTCGTCACCGACCGCATGCTCGAGATGTTCAAGAAGCGAGAACCGCCGAGCGCGGAGCGCGCGGCTCAGGACGGCGCTGCGGCCGACGGTGACGCGAGCAAGCGGGAAGCTCCGCCGACTCAGTGAGGTGGCATGGGCCAGGTAGCGACTAACTTCGCCTACCTGGCGACGATCGTCGCCTTCATCCTGGCACTCAAGTTCCTGTCGCACCCTTCGACCGCGCGGCGCGGAAACTGGATTGGCGCGGTCGGGATGGTGATCGCGATCGCGGTCACGTTCGCCCAGAAGTCCGTCGTCAGTTACTGGGAGATCATCGTCGGGATGGCGATCGGCGGCAGCTTCGGAGCCGTCGCCGCGCGGCGCGTGAAGATGACCGCGATGCCGCAGATGGTGGCGCTGTTCAACGGCGTCGGCGGGGGTGCGGCGGCTCTGATCGCGCTGGCGGAGTTCCACAACATCGCTCCGGCCCCCGGCCGGCTGCACGGAGACATCAGCGTCTCGATCATCCTCTCCGCGCTGATCGGCTCCATCTCGTTCGCGGGCTCTCTGGTTGCCTTCGCAAAGCTGCAGGAGCTGATCCAGGGACGGCCGATCGTGTATCCGGGCCAGCAGGTCGTCAACGGCCTCCTCCTTGCCGCAATCGTCGCCGCCGGGATCGCGATCGTCGCCGGATCCGAGAAGCAATGGTTGATCTGGGCGGTGATCCTCGGCTCGCTGCTCTTCGGCGTCCTATTCGTGCTCCCGATCGGGGGCGCGGACATGCCGGTCGTGATCTCCCTGTTGAACGCCTTCACCGGAATCGCCGCCGCGGCAACCGGGTTCGAGCTCGAGAACAACGTCTTGATCGTGAGCGGCATGCTCGTCGGGGCCTCGGGAACCTTGTTGACGATCCTGATGGGCCGGGCGATGAACAGGTCGATCGCGAACGTTCTCTTCGGTGCATTCGGGCAGGTCGCCCCGAGCGCAGCGGCGGCTGCGGCCGGGACCAACGGCGGAGCGGTCCGCGCGGCCACGGCCGACGACGTCGCCGTAATGCTCGTCTACGCGCACAAGGTCGTCTTCGTCCCCGGCTACGGCATGGCCGTTGCGCAGGCGCAGCACGACGTACGGCAACTGGCCGAGTTGCTCGAAGCGCGAGGCGTCGAGGTCAGCTATGCGATCCACCCCGTCGCCGGGCGGATGCCGGGCCACATGAACGTGCTCCTCGCCGAGGCGAACGTGCCCTACCCGCAGCTCAAGGAGATGGACGACGCGAACAACGAGTTCCCACGGACCGACGTCGCGCTCGTGATCGGCGCCAACGACGTCACGAATCCCGACGCGCGGAACAACCAGGGCAGTCCTATCTACGGAATGCCGATCCTCAACGTGGACGAAGCGCAGAGCGTTGTCGTTCTCAAGCGGTCGATGAGCCCAGGCTTCGCGGGGATCGAGAACCCACTGTTCGTGAATCCCAAGACCGTGATGCTCTTCGGGGACGCGAAGGATTCGATCGAGCAGCTGATCGCCGGCGTCAAAGCGCAGTGATCCCTTTTTTCTCGGCGCGGAGCGTCGAGGCCGCGGTCCCACCCACGCGAGCGGTCGAGGCCGTTCGCGATGCGTTCATCGCCTATGGCCAGGGCGAGTGGACGATGCCGCCGAAGGTCTACGTACCCGCCTACCCGGCGGGGGACTTTCGGGCCATGCCGGCGCTCGGCGCCGGCCACGCGCTGTTGAAATGGGTCACGTCCTTTCCGGGCAATCCGGCCCGCGGCCTGCCGACCGTCACCGGTCTCGTTTTGCTCTCGGACGCTTCCGACGGCTCGCTCGTCGCGGTGTTGGACGCGGGCGCGGTGACGGCTCTGCGAACCGGAGCCGCTGCGGTCCTCGCGGCCGAGACGCTCGGACGTCGGGACGCCGAGACCACAGCTGTGATTGGTGCCGGAGTGAACGGCAGCTCGGTGGCGAAGACGTTCCTGGCGCGCGGTCGCAGAGTCATGCTCTGGGACGTCGACGAGCACCGCGCGCGCGCCACCGCGGACGAGCTCGGTGCCGACGTTGCGAGCTCCCGCGAGGAGGCCCTCGCGGCCCACGTGGTCGCAACGGTGACGCCGGGCCACGAGATCGTGTTCGTGGAGGGCTCGCTCCAGCCGGGACAACATGTCAGCCTCATGGGCGCTGACGGCCCCGGCAAGGCGGAGATCGCAATCGATGAACTCGTGCACACGCGCGTCTTCTGCGACGACTGGGCGCAGGCCAGTCACAACGGTGATCTCGTCCATGCCGTCGAGGCGGGCAGGATCACGCGGGAAGACGTGGCGCAGCTCGGCGATGTCCTCTCCGGGTCGGCGCCGGGCCGTCAGTCGCCCGGCGACATCACGAGCTTCGACAGCACCGGCCTGGCGATCCAGGACCTGGCGATCGCGCTCGCCGCCATGGAGCACGCCGGAGAGCTCAGCCTCCCGACGATCGAGCTCGGCTCCTGAGGTCCTCGAAGCTCGGTTTTTGCAGCACGCCTAGGCGCCGGCGAAGCGGAGCACAAGCGCGAGCGAGCGTTCGGGCCCTGGCCAGTGCTCGCGGACGAGCTGGTCACCGCCCGAGCGGAGAACATGGCGAAGGACGAGCGCGACGAGCAGGGCGTCATCGAGTTGGCCCGCGACAGGAATGAAGTCGGGCACGAGGTCAAACGGGAGCGCGAGGTAGCCGACGAGCGCCGCGAGAAGGAGCTTGCGCCTTCTCGGGACGCGGGGATCACGCACCAGCCGAGAGACGAGAACGATGCAGTCCGGAATGAAGGTCGCAGCTGCGCGCGCGTCCTCTCGCCGGCCCACGATGACGAGCGCCACGACGAACGCCAGCCACATAAGCACGACAAGTGCGAGAGCGATCAGTAACCAGAGCCACCAGGACATGCCGGCAGTCTCGCAATCGGCGGCTTGAACCCGCTGAGGCTTCGTTCTTAGCCCGTGCCGTGGTCAAGGTGGCGGGCCGATCATCTTTCTGGGGCCGGAGGGCGGCCGGTTGGCTGATCGGAACGAACCGCCCGTGCGGCGCCATCGCGAGCGCGCCGATGGGCAGATCACTGTCAAGCATTAAGCCGTGCCTACCGCCTAGCAATCGTGGCATGGACCGCGACCTGGCGGCCGCGACCAGGAGCCAGGCCTAACCGAAGCCGCCTACCTCGACAGGCGAGGGTCCGCGGCCCGCTCAGCGGGCCCTGGCCGTCCTTTCAGAAGGCGCGCAGGATCGAAGAGCTGAAGCTCGGGCGGCGCCTGCCCGAGGATTCCCAACGCGACGAGCTCGCCACACGCCAGACCGAGCACGTTGCCATGCCCTGAGTAGCCGCACGCAGCCCAAAGCCCGCTACGACCCGGCACCGGCCCGGTCAGCGGTAGGCGGTCCTCGGTTACACCGAAGATCCCCGACCAGCGGTTCGTCACTCTCGGGGGACGCCCGACGAGCTCGGCCGCGTACTCATCGAGCCTCCGCTGAATACCCGGCGTCGGCCTCTCAACGGCCGTCGACTCCTCCTCGAAAGCGGTGTCGCGGAAGCCGCCGAGGACCAGCCGAAGATCGGTCGTCTGCTGCCAGTAGACATAACCGTGGCGCGCGTAGTGCGGGCAAGGGAAGTCCTCCGTCTCTAGCGGTTCAGTCGCGATCACCTGGCCACGCACCGGCTTGACGGCCACGTCCAACTCCTCGACCAGGCCGTGCGTGTAGCCGTCGGTCGCGAGGACGACCTGGTCTGCGTCCAGCTGCTCGAGCCTTTGCACGGGTTCGTGCTCGCGAATCTCGGCCCCGGCCTCGGCCGCGCAAGCGGCGAGTCGTCGCACCCAGCGGGCAGGGTGGATCGACCCGTCGAGCGGGTGGAAGATGGCGCCGTGGAAGCGCCCGGCGAGCCTCCCGTCGAGCTCCGGCCGCCATTCGACGTCGAAGCCGTCAGCAAGTAGTGCCTCGTACTCGGCACGAATGGACGCGGCCTCCTCGGGTTCGGAGGCGAGTCGCAGGCTCCCCGTCCGACGGAAAGCGTCGCCGGCGAGCCCGGCAAGCCGCTCCAGCGCCCGCTCCGTCAGGCGCCAGAGCGAGGCCGCGCGCTCCGCTCCGAACGCGATGCGGGCAACGTCGTAGGCGGGAGCGGCACCGCGGAGAGCGAAGCCGCCGTTCCGGCCGCTTGCGCCGCCCGCCACCTCGCGCGCGTCGTGCACGCGGACGCGGAGTCCTGCGTCTGCCAGCGTGAGCGCGCACGAGCACCCGGTGACGCCTGCACCGACGATCGCCACGTCGACTCGGCCCGGGTACCGGTGCCTAGGAAAGACAGGCGCTTCCTCTTCGAGCCAGTACGAGCCTTCTATGTGGACGATGCTATCCGGGCCGCATCACCGCCCTGTACCGGCCCTCGGCCTCGGTGACCAGGCCGGCGAGCTCGAGCTCGCCGAGGCCGGCCGCGAGTCGACCCGGCTCGAGCTCGGTGGCGCGAGCGAGCTCATCCGCACTGACCGCCCCGTCGGCCAGCCGTTCGAGCACCTTTGCGGCAGCGGAGCCCAGTTCGGGTGCTCGCGGGCGCTGGGCGGCGGACAGCCCGAACAGCTCGAGCACATCCTCGGCCGAGGTAAGCGGCGTCGCGCCCTGGCGAAGCAGCCGGTTCGTGCCGGTCGAAAGCATGCTGGTGATCTCCCCCGGGACCGCGAAGACCTCGCGTCCGTCTTCGAGCGCGAAGTCGGCCGTGATCAGCGCGCCGCTTCGGTGACGGGCCTCCACGATCACCGTCGCCGCCGTCAGCCCGGCGATGATTCGGTTGCGGGCCGGAAATCTCCACGGGGCCGGCTCAACGCCGGGCTCGTACTCCGAGACGACGAGGCCTCGTTCGCAGATCCGCCGCGCGAGCTCTCCGTGTGCGGCCGGATAGTCGCGGTCGATGCCGCAGCCGAGCACGGCGACCGTGAGCCCGCCCGCATCGAGCGCGCCACGATGGGCTTCGCCATCGATGCCGCGGGCGAGCCCGCTGACGACGACCAGGCCCGCCCCGGCGATGTCTCGCCCGAGCATGCGCGCGACCTGCGCGCCGTACGTCGAGCAGGCCCGCGCGCCGACGATCGCTACCGCCGGACGCCCGAGAACATCCGCATCGCCCGCACCGCGGAGATAGAGCGCGCGCGGTGGATCGTGGATCTCCCGTAGCAGCGCCGGCAGTTCGCGGCGCCGGAGCCGCCGCACCGCGCCGATCGACTCGGTCGTCGCCCCGCTCATGCCGCCGCCAGCTCGTTCGGGGCCCGGAACGACAGTGCCTCGGCAACGTGCTCGGGCTGGACCGACTCGGCGCCGGCAAGCGCGGCCACCGTCGCCGAGACACGTGCCACGCGCGCGCGCCCCCGCGCCGACAGCGGCAGTCGCTCGACCGCCCGCGACAGCAGCTCGTTCGCGGCCTCTACTCGCCGTGGACGGCGGGCGCGCAAGCGCTCGCCGGCCGCGACGACCCTCGCTCGGACGAGCTCGGAAGCCTCGGACGGCGCGGCGGCAAGCTCGACCGCTCGCGGCCGTGGCACCGTCACGAGCAGGTCGAAGCGGTCGAGCAGGGCGCGCGAGAGCTTGTCCCGGTACGCGGCCAACCGCTGAGCCGAGCACGAGCATTCGACGCCGGGATCGCCCTTCGCGCCGCACGGGCAGAGGTTCATCGCCGCCACCAGCTGGAACCGCGCCGGAAAGACCGCCCTTCCCTCGACCCGGGCGATGCCGATCACCCCGTCCTCGAGCGGCTGGCGTAAGGCCTCGAGCGTCGGCCGCGGAAACTCGGCCAGCTCGTCCAGGAAGAGGACGCCGCGGTGCGCAAGGCTCGCCTCGCCGGGCCGGGGCCCTGACCCGCCGCCGACGATGGCCGGCGCAGATGCCGTGTGATGTGGAGCGCGGAACGGAGGCGCGGTGACGAGCGGTCGCCCGTGCGGCAACAGCCCCGCGACCGAGTGGATCCGCGTCACCTCGAGCGCTTCTTCTCGCGTCAGCGGGGGCAGGATTCCCGGCAGGCGGCGGGCAAGCATCGTCTTGCCCGTCCCGGGCGGCCCCGCCAGCAGCAGGTTGTGCCTACCGGCAGCGGCAAGCTCGAGCGCAAGACGTGCCCGCTCCTGGCCGCGAACGTCGGCCAGGTCCGGAACCCCCGAGGGAGCCGGCAGCTCTTCGAGTTCCTCGAGAGGCTCGGGCTGCCACTCACCGCGAAGGTAGGACGCCGCCTCGGCGAGATGATGGAGTGGCACCGGCTCGATCCCCGCGAGCGCGGCCTCCGGAGCCGATGCCGCCGCGCAGAACAGCCGCGAAAGGCCTTGCTCCTTTGCGCCCTCCGCCGCCGCAAGGACGCCGGCGACCGGGCGGACCCGTCCGTCCAAGGCGAGCTCGCCGACCGCCGCGTGTCCGCGAAGGCTCTCCTCCGTTACCTGCCGCGAGGCCGCAAGCACCGCCAGGGCAATGGGCAGATCGAAGCCCGATCCCTCCTTGCGGAGCTCGGCGGGAGCCAGGTTGACCGTCAGCCGCCTGAGTGGCCACGTCAGTTCCGCCGATGCGATGCCGCTTCGAACCCGTTGCTTCGCCTCCTGGCAGGCGCGATCGGGCAGACCGACGATCGCGAACGCCGGGAGCCCATCCTCGAGATGAGCCTCTACCTCGACGCTGCGCGCATCGAGGCCGACGAGCGCGTGGGTGATCGTCCGCGCCAGCACGCCGCCGACGCTAGCCGCGAAAGTGCAACGTATCTGTGACTACTTAACGCCGATTTAGAAACGGCAGACGAGCACATCCTCGAAGTACTCGCCGGCACGCCGCCCCGTCCGTCGGTTCACGTGCCGCCGGTGCCGACGCTCCTCGCGTAGGCCGGCGCGTGCCAGGATCTCCGGGTAGAGCTCGCGGCGATCGTTGACGACGATCACGACGGGCGATCCTGGCCGCAGCGAGCGGCGAACGTTCCTGAAGGTCGCCGCGATCCCCTGCGCATACGCCTCGAGCGCGGCTCGCGACGTCCCCGCGGCGCCGGCCCCGACCTCGAGCTCGCAGCACTCGTCCAACCCCAGCAGCTCGTACGCGTACCGGTGCTGCTCGTGGTAATCGATCAGGCCCGGGTACGGTGGCGACGTCACGACGCCGTCGAAGGGGCCGCCGAAGTCGAGCTCGCGGGCATCGCCGTGCAGCACCGTCGCCTCGCGCGCACGCGCGCGAACGCGGGAGAACGCCTTGATCCGCTCGAGCGTGTCGAGCGCGTAGCGACGCAGGAACGGCGCCGCCTCTCCCACCGGCCTGCAGACGCGCTTGTGCTTGTGGCACCAGTACTCCTCGAGCTGCGGCTGGCGCGGGAAGTCGAGGTCGAAGTGCGTCGTCCGGCGGGCGGATCGCGCCGCCCGGCCGAGCACGACCCGCAGCACGTCGGCATTGACGTAGTCGTCGACGAGCCCTCGGAACCCGAGCAGCTCGCGGGCAGCCTTCGGCGCGTACCAGCTGCGCAGGTAGCCCCGAGGTCGCTCCGAGGACGTCTCGCCGATCCGCTCGTAGGCCGCCCGGAGCTCGCGCTCGAGCACGAACGGGTTGTAGCGGCGGGTCTTGACCTCGATCAGCAGGCAATTGAACGCGGCGATGTCCGCGCCGGTGGCGTCGAGACCGGACTCCAGCGCCTGCACGAGCGTCGTCCCCGAGCCCGCGAACGGGTCAAGCACGTGCTGTCCCGCGACGAAGTAGCGGCCGAGGAGGGCCTCCACGAGCTGCGGGATGAACTTGCCCAGATACGGATGGAGGCGGTGGACGTGCTTCGTCCGCTCGCGCTCGGGCAAGTCGCGCTCGGACCACGAGAGGTCGAGGTCGAGACCGCGGTAGAGCGCTTCCTGGGTGGGTGCCACGGCCCTGCACAGTTCGGCGGGCGGGCGCCGACTCCTGGGTCCTACGAATAGAGCGAGTCGGAAACGAGCTCGATGCCGCCCGGACGTACGGCTGCGAACTGGAAGACGATCTCCAGGGCCGCAAACGAAGGATTCGCGAGCAGCCAGGCCTCCGCCCCACGTCTCAGGCGGCGCTGCTTCCACTCGTCCACGGCCTCGAGAGGGTCGCCGAAACGCGGTCCCTCCTTGAGCTTCACCTCGCAGAAGACCAGCCGCTGCCCGCGGCGCACGATGAGGTCGAGCTCGACCCCGCCTGCGCGCACGTTCCGCGCCAGGATCCGATAGCCACGCAGCCGGAAGTGCCAGGCGACACGCCGTTCAGCCCCACGACCAAGCTCCGAGGTGCTACGCGGCTTCGTCCGTTTCGAGGAACCGCTCCGCATAACAGCGCGCCTCGAAGGAGCGGCGGTGGATCTCCGACGGGCCGCGTTCGCGCACGACCGCCGAGTGGCGGGGCGTGATGTAGCCGACGTGTGACGAGAAACCGTAATGCGGATAGAGGGCGGCGAGCCTGCGCATCGTCCGGTCGCGAACGACCTTCGCGACGACGGAAGCTGCAGCGATGGCCGCGCTCTTCTCGTCGCCGTCAACGACCGCCTTGTGCTCCGGCGCGGTCGGGCCCAGCCGGAACCCGTCGACGAGGCAGATCTCCGCCGGCGGAGAGAGCTCCCAGAGGATCGCACGCATCGCGGCCAGGTTCGAGCGATGGAGCCCGTTCGAGTCGATCTCCCGCGCCGAGATCGCGCGGACGGAAACCTTCGAGCAGCAGGCCATCACGGCGCGGAACAATTCCTCGCGTCCCGCGGTCGTCAGCTGTTTCGAGTCGTTCAGCAGCGCGAGCGGCCGGACGCGATGGTCGCGCAGGCTTTCGTAGTCGAGCAGCACGCCCGCTACCACGAGCGGTCCTGCCAGCGAGCCCCGGCCGGCCTCGTCGGTGCCGGCGACGAACCGCGCGCCTAGGCGGCGGTCAAACGCGAGGAGCTTCCGCCCCGGCCTCTTCGGTCTCGGCTTCGGGCTCGGGCTCTTCTGCTGCGGGCTCGGGCTGGTCGGCTGCGGGCTCGGGCTCTGCTGCGGGCTTCTCGTCGGCGACGGCCTCTGGCTCCGGCTGCTGCTTGGGCTCGTCGGCGCTGACGGCGTCTGCTTCAGGTTCGACTCCGTCTTCGGCGCCCTCTGCGACAGCATCGGCCGAGGATAGCGGCCCTCTCCGCTGCACCTCGCGGACGCGCGCCTTCTTTCCCACTTTGCCGCGCAAGTAGTACAGCTTCGCGCGGCTGACGTCGCCGATGGCAACCACATCGATCTTCTCGATCTTCGGCGAGTGGAGCGGGAACGTCCGCTCGACGCCGACACCGAACGACTGCTTGCGCACGGTGAACGTCTCCCGGGCGCCGGCGCCCTGGCGCTTGATGACGATCCCCTCGAAGACCTGTACGCGGCGGCGCTGACCTTCGATCACCTGAAAGTGGACACGCACGGTGTCGCCCGGCTTGAACCGGGGCCGATCTCTGCGCAGCTGCTTCTGCTCGAGGTCCTGGATGATCTTGTGCATAAGAACGGCCCCTTCGGGCCGACCGTGAATGCTAGCCGACGAGACTGCGCCCGGCTGAACGGGGTTTAGTCGGCCGCACGGCAGAGCCCGCACGGCCTCCGGCCGGCATCACAAGCGGCGCCTCAGGGCCGCGTGGAAGTGCTGCGAACGAGCGTTTTCTTCGACCTGCTGCGGCGCCTGATGCGCCGAGGCAAACGGAGCAAGCCCAGTGCAAAGAGCCCGAACGAAACGTACGCCGAGTAGATCGAGATCCGGTTCGGCGGCCAGTAGGTCGCGAACACCTCGCCGATCAGGTTTCCTCTCGGCACCGTGCCCCAGACTCGCGAGTCGCACGACTGCGCTCGGTTGTCGCCCATCATGAAGTACTGCCCCTTCGGGATCAGCTGGGCGGAGTGCGTCTCGGAGTCACGGCGATCCGCCCTGATGTACGGCTCGTTCAACTTCTTCCCGTTGATGTAGACGTAGCCGTTCCGCTCCGACCAGCTCTCACCTGGCAGGCCGATCAATCGCTTGACGAACGTCCCTCCCGCGCCGCACCGCTGCTTCGCGGCCGGCGGCGTCTTGAAGACGACGATCTCCCCCCGGTGCGGGCTCCGGAAGCGGTAGATGAACCGGTTTGCGAGCACCCGGTCCGAAAGCCGTGCCTCGCAGCCGGGGCCGCCCGCGCAATGCAGCGTGGGCTCCATCGAGGACGACGGGATCCGGTAGGGATTGACCACCCACTGCTTGATCGCGAACACGATCGCGACCGCGCCGGCAATGGTGACGATCCAGTCGATCGCGATCCGCCACGGCCTCGGCAAGCGGTGAGTGAGCCGGTCGATCGGGTTTCGCGAACGACGGGGAGGCTCGACCGGCACCGAAGGAGGAAACGGCGGCGGGGCGCCGGGCTCGTAGGGCGCTCCCGACTCAGACGGCCTCAGCGGGCCGGACTCATGAGGCGGATAGCCGGGCCGATAGGGCGCCGGCGCAGGTGGTTGGTGAGCGCCGTTCGCCGTATCCAGCGCGGCGCGGCGTGTCGGGTCGGAGAGAACCTCGTAGGCGTCCTGAATCTCGCCGAGATGGGTCGGCATCCAGGCCGCGTCACCCTCCTCCCGGTGAAAGCGAACCAGGCGCCAGTAGGCGTCTCGGATCTCCTCAGGGGACGCGTCGGGGCTGACCCCGAGGACCTCGTAGGGATCCCGAACCATCCCGGCGCCGTCTGACTGGTCCATCTCCATATCGTGCCTCAACCCGCGGTCCGCAGACGGCTCTCCCGGCGCCGCCACTCGTCGATCTTGGCGTGATCGCCCGAGAGCAGAACGTCGGGCACCCGCCAGCCGCGGAACTCGGAGGGACGGGTGTAATGCGGATACTCGAGCCCGCCGTCCAGCTCGGCGGAGAAGCTCTCGACGAGCCCCGACTCGGCCGAGCCAAGGGCGCCTGGAAGCCGGCGCGCGATCGCGTCCACCATCACCATCGCCGGCAGCTCGCCGCCGGAGAGCACGTAGGGACCGATCGAGATCGAGTCCGAGGCGAAGTGCGCCAGCACGCGCTCATCAAAGCCTTCGAAGCGTGCCGAGAGGAGGGTCAGTTGCCGCTCCCCTGCCAGCTCCTCGACCACCTCCTGGGTCAGCTGCCGACCCTGCGGCGTCAGCGCGACGACGCGATGAGTGGGAGCGTCGCCGTAGGCTGCCTCGAGCGCGGCAGCGACCACGTCGACCCGGAGCACCATCCCTGCCCCACCGCCGTAGGGCTCGTCGTCGACCTGCGCGTTGGCGAGCGGCGTGTAGTCCCGGTAGCTGAACAGGCGCAGGTCGAGCTCGTCCCCGAGCACGGCCGCGACGGGCCGCTGCTCCGTCAACCAGGCGAAGGCCTGGGGGATCAAGGTGAAGACGTCGAGCTGCAAAGGAAGACTCAGGGTAGCTAGGACTCTGCGAAACCGGCCGCGACAAGGATTCGACCACGCTCGAGGTCGACCTCGCGGACGCACGCCTCGACCAGCGGCAGCGCGAGTCCGGAGTCGAGTTCGAGCACGTCGTTCGCGACCCCCGGCGTCACCTGTGCGACCCGCCCGAGCGAGCGACCGCTTTCCTCCTCGACCTCGAGGCCGACGAGCTGGAAGGCGTAGTACTCGTCCTCGGCCGTCGGCGGGAGCGCGTCTCGGCGGATGGACAGCTCGGCGCCGCGCGCCGCCTCCCGGTTGAGGCGGATGACCGGCCTACCACCCGACCCGCGCTTCGACACGACCACCTTCGCCGGCTCACCCTCGACGTAGAGAGCCGCCCCGACGGCGAACCGCTCGGGGTCGTCGCTCGCCCGCTCGACGAAGAAGGAGCCATCGAGGCCGTGCGGCCGACCCACGCGGCCGACCGTTACATGGGGAGGCTTTGGCGAAACAGAGTCTGTGCCGTCGGACCGCGCTGCTCGCCCCGAGGCCGCGTCCTCAGTCCCGTCAATAGCCTTGGCTATTGACGCTCCCTGCGTCCTTGCCTCGGAACGACCATCGCGCCCCGACGACGAGCGCCGTTCCACCAAAGCCTCCCTTCAGTCGACGATCTCGACAAGGATGCGGTAGCTCGACCGCGCCGCGCCGGCCCGGACGACCGTGCGCAATGCCCGCGCGATCCGGCCTTGGCGGCCGATCACCTTGCCGACGTCGTCCTTTGCAACGTGCAGCTGAAGCACGTGCGCCCCGTCCCGCTCGATCTCCTCGACGTAGACCGCGTCCGGGTCGTCGACGAGCCGACGGGCGAGCTCCGCCAGGAGCTCAGCCAATGTCGCTCACCTCCGGCTCGCTCCCGTGGGGGAAACCATGTTTCCCCCCACGTGCCCCCTTCTCTTCTGCGCACGCCTTGCCTGCGGCAAGGAGAACCAGCCGGGAAACCTCCCGGTTTCCCGGAGCCCTTCCACCATCGAACCGGGGCCGAAGGCTCACGCCTTCGCCCCTGCTTCGATGTCCTTGGCTTTGAGCAGGCGCCTGACCGTCTCCGAGGGCTGGGCGCCCTTCGAGAGCCAGTCCTTGACCTTCTCCTCGTCGAACTCGATCGTCGACGGGTTGGTCTGCGGGTTGTAGCGCCCGACGATCTCGATGAACTTGCCGTCACGCGGTGATCGCGTATCGGCCGCGACGACGCGGTAGATCGGGTTCTTCTTGGAGCCGACCCGCGTCAGCCTCAACTTGACTGCCATCTATCTCCTCGCCTTCCGTTTCTTCTTTCGCTTGCTCTTGGTCTTCCTCGCCGTGGCTGCCCGGGCGCCGTTCGGGGCGCCGGGGGCCTCCAATCCCGGCAGGGAGGGCATCTTGCCGCTTTTCATCTGTTTCATCACCTTGGCCATCTGCTTCCGAGCCTCGAGTAACTGGTTGACCTGCTGGACGTCGGAGCCGCTGCCGCGCGCGATGCGCTGGCGGCGGGAGCCGTCGATTACGTGCGGCAGCGCCCGCTCACGCGGCGTCATCGAGAGGATGATCGCCTCGACGCGCGCGAGTTGCTTCTCGTCGATCTGGTCGAGGCCCTCCAGTTGATTGCCAAGCCCGGGGATCAGCTTCATCACGCCCTGCAGGGGGCCCATGCGGCGAAGCATCTTGTAGCTCTTCAGGAAGTCGTCGAACGTGAACTCGCCCTGCATCATCCGGCGCTCGAGCTCTTCGCGCTCGTCCACCTCGACGGCGGCTTCGGCCTTCTCGATCAGGCTCAGCACGTCACCCATGCCGAGGATCCGCGAGGCCATCCGATCAGGATGGAAGTACTCGAGCTGGTCGACCTTCTCGCCAACCGAGACGAGCTTGATCGGCTTGCCGGTGACCGCCTTGACGGAGAGCGCAGCGCCGCCGCGGGCGTCCCCATCGAGCTTCGTCAGCACGACGCCGTCGAAGTCGACCCGCTCCTGGAAAGCCTGAGCGACCGCGACCGCCTCCTGGCCGGTCATCGCGTCGAGCACGAGCATGACGTTCGTCGGCCTGGCCTCTCTGCGGACAGCCGCGAGCTCGTCCATCAGCGCCTCGTCCACGTGCAGCCGGCCGGCTGTGTCGACGATCACGACGTCGCCCTCGGCCGCGTCGATTCCCTCGCGCGTGGCCTTGACGGGATCCGAGCGCTCGGCGCTGTAGACCGGAACCTGGATCTGGCGGCCGAGCTGCTCCAGCTGCTCGATCGCCGCCGGGCG
>DATFXA010000032.1:0-4512 GCA_035258645.1 Gaiellaceae bacterium | reverse complement strand
GCGATCCTTCTCGGAGCGCTGCGGGTCAACGGCCGCCCCCATGTTGCACTGCCCCTCGAACACGACTCCTTCCTGGATCACGAGGCTCGGAGACGTGATGTTGCCAAAGAGCTTTCCCGGCGACCTGATCTCGAGACGCTTTCTCGCGGTGACGTCACCGGTCACACGACCCTGGATCACGACCGAGTTGCCGACGATCTGCGCGTTCACGACGGCGCTCTCTCCGATCGTCAGCGCCTCCTGCGCGGTGATCTCACCCTCGACCTGGCCCTCGATGCGAACGGGCCCTTCGAACGTGAGCTTCCCGACCACGCGGCTCCCCTTCCCCAGGAACGCATTGCTAGCACTGCCGACGTCCTCGGGCATGGCTCGACTCCTCTCCCGATCCCCCGATCCGACGTTGCCTACACCCGACGAGCCGGACGAGCCGATGGTGGGCGGCAGCAACGAACCTCGATCGTTTCGCTCTCGATCCTTCCCGAATATCGCCATCGCGTACTCCGAGCGTGTTTCGAGCCAGAACACGGCGCGCGCGCTCCAGCCGCCGGACCGGGTGGGCTTCTAGCACCGCCGCGCGCGAGGTGTCAAAACGCACGTTCCGTGATGCTTGAACCCCGCAGCTGCGCCGTCAGGCGATCGAGCTCGGCGTCCGAGTAAAACTCGATTTCGATCGTGCCTCCCCGCGCACGAGGCTGGAGCCGCACCCGCGTGCCGAGCGCGCGTGTCAGCTCGTCCGCCAGCGCGCGCCAGTGCGGGTCGCGGCCCGCACGGGTGGCTGCGGGTGCGTCGCGCCGCGCTTTGGCGAGGCGCTCGGCCTCGCTCTTGGGAAGCTTCTTGGCGGTGATCTCGCGAGCGAACGCCACCCGTGCCTCGTCGCCCTCGACGGCCAGCACCGCGCGCGCATGCCCGGCGGTAAGCTCGTTGTTCTCGAGCTGGGCCTTCACGACGTCGGGGAGCGCCAGGAGACGGAGCGCGTTGGCGATGGCCGGCCGACTCTTCCCGACCCGGCGCGCGATGTCGTCCTGGGTGAGGCCGTACACATCCATCAAGAGCCGGTAGGCTTCGGCTTCCTCGAGCGCCGTCAGCGCCTCCCGCTGCAGGTTCTCGATGAGGGCGAGCTCGAGTCGCTCCGGAGGCGTCGCCGTCCGGATCACGACGGGAACCTCGTCGAGCCCGGCTTGGCGGGCCGCGCGGAGGCGTCGCTCGCCGGCGATGAGCTCGAATCCGCCTTCCGTGGGCCGGACGACGAGCGGCTGCAGGAGGCCGTGACGGCGGATAGAGTCCGCGAGTGCTTCGAGCGCTTCGGGGTCGAAGCGACGGCGCGGTTGGTCGGGATTCGTCGTGATGTCGCTCAGGCGCGCGGTCTGTCCTGCCGCCGGAGCAATATTCGCGACCGGCGCTGGCGGCGGGGCGGTCGTCGCCGTGCGCACGGGTGCCGCGGGGAGGAGGACTTCGAGACCGCGGCCGAGAGCTTTCCTCATTGCTACCTCCTGAACTAGCTTCCGATCAATGGGCCGCCGCTTGCGACCCGAGCGGCTCCTCTGCGTGCACGGCGAGCAGCTCCTGGGCGAGCTCGCGATAGGCTCGCGCGCCGCGCGACGTGGGATCGTAGAGGAGGACCGGAACACCGTGGCTCGGGCTCTCAGATAGTCGAACGTTCCGCGGGACGACCGTCTGGAACACCTGCGCGCCGAAGTGCGTCCGGACCTCGTCCTGGACCTGGCGTGCGAGGCTGTTGCGCCCATCGAACATCGTCAGGACGAGCCCGTCGACAACGAGCCCTGGATTCAGCACTTCCCGAACCCGGCCGATCGTATCGAGAAGCGCCGTGAGACCTTCGAGCGCGTAGTACTCTGCCTGCAGGGGGACGAGGACCCCGTCCGCGGCGCGGAGCGCGTTCACCGTGAGCAGGCTCAGCGACGGGGGACAGTCCAGGAGGAGAAACGCGTAGTCGCCCTGCACCTCCGAGAGACTCGACCAAAGGCGGTGCTCGCGATCAGGCAACGAGACCAACTCGATCTCTGCCCCCACGAGGTCACGCGTGGATGGAAGCAGATCGAGACAGTCTATCGGTGTGGGGCGGATCGCTTCTCGGGCCCGCCGCCCAGCGATCAACACTTCGTAGACGGTCGATGCCGCATCGAGCCGCGGACACCCCAGTCCGGTGGTAGCGCTGGCCTGTGGGTCGACATCAACTAGGAGTACACGTTGCCCAGCGAGGGCGAGAGCCGCTCCCAGGTTGACGGCCGTAGTGGTCTTCCCAACCCCGCCCTTCTGATTCGCCACCGCGATCGTCCTACCCATCACCACCCAACCTCCGTGATAGCCTTTACCACGGACGTGTTTCCCGGGAAACCCCTTGGTAAGGAAATGCTTCTAGGCAGGAGATCCGAAGAACAGAAGACGCCGGGCTTCGCCTCCAGGCAATCGATAGTCACGCATCCGCAGCAGATCCAGTCCGGAGGCCTGCGCAATGCTGCGCGCTGTCACCTCATCTGTCGCCGGAGTCTGCATCGCGATCACCTCGCCGGATGGCGCCAGGAGCGGCCTGGCAAGCGGGACGAGAATGTCGAGCCGGAGCGCCCGGGATACGACCCTGGCCGAATTTCCTCTGAGAGCCGGATCGCTGGCCGCGTCCTGACCGCGAATTTCGAGGGCCTGCGCTGCTGGGAGCGGAATCGTCCTGATCGCTTCCGAGAGAAAGCTCGCCGGTCGCCGTCGAGGCTCGATGAGCCGAATCGTGAGGTCTGGACGCACGCACCCGAGGACGATTCCCGGGAAGCCTGCGCCGCTACCGAGATCGGCCACCATGCCTGAGGGCGGAAGCTCGGCGGTCACCGCGAGAGCATCGACGAGGTGCTTCCGGACCAGCAAGCCGCGATCGCGATCGCCGGTCAGCCGGAAGCGGCGATTCCAGACGACGAGAAGATCGATGAACCGGCCCAGGCGGTCCAGGGTGGCAGGATTTACCGTGGCACCTACCAGACCAGCGCCTTCGATCAGCTCCTTCTGCTCCTGTGATGTCACCTGTCTCCGACAGGCAAATCACAGACCTGGGCTGCTAGCGCCAGCGATTTCTCTCGCGGCCCGGGCGCTTGCCGCGCGGCGTGATCAGAAGACGCCGGTAGCTTCCTTCGCCCTGGCTGACAGTCGTCACGTCGGGATCCGCCTGAAGAGCCAGGTGGACGATCCGGCGATCACGAGGGCTCAAGGGGTTGAGCGTGACCACGGCCCCGGTCTCCTTGGCCTTGCCAGCTAGACGGTGCGCGAGCTCCCGCAGCGATTCCTCTCGACGCTGCCTGTAGCCCTCAACGTCGAGCGCGATCCGCAGCCCGCGCTCTCCATCATCGCGGAAGACGATACGGCTCACGAGATGCTCCATGGCGTCCAGGGTCTGCCCGCGGCGACCGATGATCATCCCGCTGTCGGAAGCACTCAGGGAGAGGTGAATCATCCCGTCGGCTTCCGTCCCCTGGGAAGAGCCAGCCACCTCCTCGATGATCTGCGGTCCATCGACCAGATAACCGAGGATCGCCTCGAGGACCTCTCGTGCGCGCACGACTGCGGCCTCCCGCGAACCGGCGCTCGCTGCCCTATCCGACGGCGGAGACGTTTCCCGGGAAACTCTTGGCACTCCACCGTCTGCGGTTGCTCCGATCGTAGCTTCCAGCGACTGCCGAACCGTGGCCCGCACCCGCGCTCGACGGGAGCCGATCCCGAAGAGTCCGCGCATCGCGTTCTCGAGTATCTCGATCTCGACCTGCTCCCGCGGCACCCGTAGCGTCTCGAGTGCGCGCTGAATGGCCTCGTCGATGCTGCCTCCCTCGGTTTCTACAGACCTCATCGCCGCGCGCCTCCGGTGTCGGACCTGAGCATGTACCACTGCTGCGCCATGCTGAGGAGGTTGTTCACCAGCCAGTAGAGGACAAGGCCGGAGGGAAAATTGAAGGAGATGAATGTGAACACCAGCGGCATGATCATCATCATTCGCTGCTGCGCGGGGTCTCCCTGCTGCGGGGTCATCCACTGCTGCAGCAGCATGCTGCCGCCCATCAGGATGACCAGGACCGGGATCCCCGTGAAGCTGCCGATCGGCGTGAGGCCGGGGATTGGCAACCGATCAGGCGCCGCAAGATCATTGATCCAGAGCACAAACGGCGCATGCCGCAGCTCGATCGCGTGCATCAGCGCGTTGTACAGGCCGACGAAGATCGGCAGCTGCAGCAGCATCGGAAGGCAGCCGGAGACCGGGTTCACCCGATGCCGCTTGTAGAGATCCATGACCTCCTTCTGCAGCGTCGCCTGGTCGTCCTTGTACCGCTCGCGCAGGCGCTGCATCTCCGGCTGGAGCTTCTGCATCGCCTTCATGCTCTTCATCGAGGTCTGCGTCAGCGGCAGGGTTACCGCCTTCACGATCGCCGTGAGAAGTATGATGTTCACGCCGTAGTTCGGGATCACGCGATGGAGCAGCCTGAGGGCAGAAAGCAGCGGAATCGCGATGAACCAGAACCA
>DATFXA010000031.1:0-10189 GCA_035258645.1 Gaiellaceae bacterium | reverse complement strand
CGCATTCAGCTCGTCGCGGATCTTCCCGTAGGCGAAGAAGGCCGCGAATCCGGCACCGACGAGAAGAAGCACCACGAGCAGCCACGGCCAGAGCGAGCGCGACCGCCGCGGCGGCCCCTCGTAGCCGTAGTACCCGGCGGGCGTCGTCGACGGTGGTGCGTGGGGCGGTGCGACCTGCGTCGACCTCGGCGCGACGATCGTCGGCGCGGAGGCGATGCCCGCTCCCGCGAGTACAGCGGTCGCTGCGTCCGTCGTCTCGCTCGAGACTGCGAGCCCGCGCTGGATCCGCGCGAGGTCGGCGTTCATCTCCTCGGCGGTCTGGTAGCGATCCTCCGGATCCTTCGCCAGCGCGCGCAGGACGACCGCGTCGAGGTCCTCAGGGACATCGTCCCGCAGGTCGGACGGAGGGACGGGCACCTCGGAGAGGTGCTTCATCGCGATCTCGAGCGGCGTGTCGCCGGTGAAGGGAACCTTGCCGGTCAGCATCTCGTACAAGACGATCCCGACCGAGTAGACATCGGAGCGTTGGTCGACTGGCGAACCGCGCGCCTGCTCGGGAGAGAGGTACTGGGCGGTGCCGATGATCGAGCCGACCTCCGTCATCTGGCTCGCGCCCGAGCGTGCGATCCCGAAGTCCGTCACCTTCAGCCGCCCGTCGGAGTCGACGACGACGTTGTGCGGCTTGATGTCGCGGTGGACGATCCCGTGGCGGTGTGCGAACCCGAGCGCGGCCAGGATCTGACGCGTGTAGTCGACCGCGATCCGGATCGGGGTCGGGCCCCGGCTGACGATCAGCTCCTTCAGCGAACGCCCCGAGAGGTACTCCATCGCGATGTAGTAGGTGCCCTCGGCCTCGCCGCGGTCGTAGATCGAGACGATGTTCGGATGCGAGAGCCCGGCGGCGTTCTTCGCCTCGCGCCGGAAGCGCTCGATGAAGGAGTCGTCGGCGGCGTGGCGGTCGTCGAGAATCTTGATCGCAACTCGCCGGCCGAGCTCCTGGTCCTCGGCGAGGTAGACGTTCGCCATCCCGCCGGCGCCCAGCTTGCGGATGATCAGGTAGCGGCCGTCGAAGACGGAGTCGATCAGGGTATCGCCGGTTACCGCCATTTAGTGGGTCTTGTTCGACCTCGGGTTGAGGACTGCCTGCATCAGCAGCTTGGCGATGGGCGCCGCGGTCGTCCCGCCGAAGCCGGTCTGGTTCTGGAGCGCGACCGCGACCGCGACCTTGGGATTGTCGGCCGGGGCGAATGAGATGAACCAGGTGGTGTTGATGCCTGAGGTCCCGGTTTCCGCCGTCCCCGTCTTGCCCGCAACGGAGATGCCCGGGATCGCCGCCGCGCCACCGGTGCCGTCGTTCACCGCCGCGACCATCATCGAGTTGATCTCGCGCGCGGTCTGCGGTGACATCACACGCCCCAGCTTCCTGGGCTCGACGCGGACGATCGTGTGGCCGTGTGAGTCGACCACACGGTTCAGAACCTGGGGCTCCATCTCCACGCCGCGGTTCGCGACTGTGGCCGCGACCATCGCCATCTGAAGTGGCGTCACCGCCAGCCGCTCCTGCCCGAAGGCCATCCGGCCGGGGTCGACCTGCGTCGATGGATGCGATGGGAAGAAGAGCCTGCCGCCGTTGTAGAGGCCGCTCGCCGCCTTCTCGTTTGCGGGCGTCTCGATCGGCGGGTCCTTGTAGAAGCCGTACTTCTTCATGTAGTCGAGGATCAGGCCGGCGCCGATCGCCTTGCCGACGTTGCAGAAGACGGAGTTGATCGAGTGCTGGAGCCCCTGCGCCAGCGTGGGGTGGCCGAACGCCTCCACGGGCCCGTCGGGGCTGGCTGCGTTGGAGACCTGCTTCCCGTACTCAACGCAGTAGCCGGGGTCGTAGAAGGTCGACTCGGGCGTGAACTTGTGAGAGTTCAGGGCCGCCGTTGCGGTGACGACCTTGAACGTAGAGCCCGGCGTGAAGAGGCCGGCGGTGGCGCGGTTCAGCAGCGGAGACGCCGGTTGGCAGGCAGCGTTCGTCGTCCTGATCTGGTTGAAGTGGTTCTCGACCAGGTTCGGGTTGTAGCTCGGCTGCGTCGCGAGCGCGTAGACCTTGCCCGTCTTCGGGTTCATGACGACCGCGGCGCCGCACTTGCCGGCGAGCTGCTGCATGGCGAGCCGCTGCACGCTCGGGCGCACGCTCAGCACGAGGTCGTTGCCGGTAATCGTGACGCCTTTGATCTTGTCGAGCGTCTTGTTGAAGATCGTGCTCAGGTTCGCGTTCGAAGAGGTCAGGTACGCGTTCTCGGACTGCTCGAGCCCTGCCCGTGACCGCACCTGGGTCGAGTATCCGACGAGGTTCGCGAACAGGCGGCCGGTCGGGTACCGCCGGAAGTAGAGCGTCTGCCCGTTGACCCTCCTGCGCACGTTCGTCGCCAGGACCGTTCCGTCGGCAGCTCGGATGATCCCTCGCTTGATCCGGAACTGGGCCACGCGCTGGATTGCGTTGTCCTGCTTTTCCGCGAGGCCCGCCGAGGCCCACGTTTGCCAGTAGGTCGTCCCGACGATCAGTGCCGCGAGCAGGATCAGCGAGACGACCGCGAGCTTGGTGATCTGCCGGTTCACAGGTTCTTGGGCGCGTTCGCCCGATTCGAGATCAGGAGCAGTCCTGCGAGCAGGACGAAGTTCGCGACCACGCTCGACCCGCCGTAGGAGACGAAGGGGAGCGTGATTCCAGTCAGCGGGATGATCCGCAGGATGCCGCCGACGATGATGAAGGTCTGGAGCGCGAAGCCGAAGGTGAGCCCCGCGGCGGCGAGCTTCGAGAAGCCGTCATCGGCGAGCAGTGCGATCCGCATGCCACGCAGCACGAAGACCATGAAGAGCAGGAGAAGGGCCGAGATGCCGATCAGGCCGAGCCCCTGGGCCAGCGCCGAGTAGATGAAGTCCGTGTTCAGGTACGGAATCAGCGGGTGGCCCTGGGTCGTCTCGAGTGTTTCCTTGCCGAGGCCGGTGCCACCGAAGCCGCCGTTCGCGACCGAGTAGAGGGACTTGACCAGCTGGTAGCTACCGCAGTCCTGCCGCAGTGCCGTGTGACCGGTGAGCGGGCAGTAGACCTTGGTGTCGGTCCACGGGTGCAGCCAGATCGTCACGCGTTCGTGCACGTGCGAGACCTGCGTGTAGACGAAGTAGGAGCCCCCGAGGAAGAGGGCAAGTCCAATCGCAGTGAACAGCACCCTGCCGGTCGCCACGTAGAGCATCGCGAGGAAGATCCCGAAGTAGAGGAGCGCCGAGCCGAGGTCGTTCGTCTCGACCAGGACGAGCATCGCGCCGCCCCAGATCAGGAGCAGCGGGCCGAAGTCCTTCAGGCGTCCCTGCGCCAGGACTTCGCGCTTCTCGCGGAGGTAGCCGGCGAGGAAGACGATCAGGCAGAGCTTGGCGATCTCGCCGGGCTGGAACTGGAGCGAGCCGAAGTGGATCCAGAGGCGGGCGCCGTTGACCGTCGTGCCGAGCCCCGGGAACGCCGGCAGAATCAGCAGGCCGATCGCGGTCAGCCCGAAGAGGTACTTGTAGCTCTCCAGCCGGCGGTAGTCGCGGCGGAGAGCCCAGAGCGTGCCGGCGAAGACCGCCACGGCGATGATGATCCAGACCCCTTGCCGGAACGCGTCCTCCGGGTGAATGCGGTAGATCTCTGTCAGGCCGATCGCGGTCAGCAGCGCCGCGATTGGAAGCAGGTACGGGTCGGCATACGGCACGGCGTAGCGGCCGACCACGTGTGCGACCAGGTAGAGCCCGAGGAAGAACGCCGCGTACGAGAGCGACGCGGTCGAGACGACCGACTGGCGGGCGATGTAGACGCTCGCGAAGCCGAGCGCGGTCAGTGCGCCGACAACCACCAGGTTCAAGAGCTCCCGGTTCCGCAGGCTCATCGTTTACCGCCCACGGACAGTCCAGAGCACGACCGCAATGATCGCGAGTGCGAACAGGATGAGCAGCAGAGCGGGAATCAGGCGGCTTCGGGCGCGGCGTTTCGGCTCGCCCGCAAACGACGCCTGGGCCTCGCCGGGCGGCACCACCATCGTGTCGAGCGCCGGCACCCGGTCGAGCTCGTCGAGCGTGTCTTCGTCGAGCTCGCCGTCGCCGTCGGCGCCGAGCACCGGGTACTGCGCAGTCTCCTCGAGCGGCTCTCCGTTGTCGGGGCCGATCTCGAAGAAGACGACAGTGATGTTGTCCTCGCCGCCGCCCTTGTTGGCGGCCCGGATCAGCGCCTTCGCCGCGGCCTGCAGGTTGTCGCGGTTCTTCTCGATCGTCTGGAGGATCACGTCGTCCTCGACCATCGAGGTGAGGCCGTCCGAACAGAGCATGAACAGGTCGCCGGGCACGGTCTCGATCGAGTCGACGTCGACGTCGACGTCGGGGTCGGTGCCGAGCGCGCGGGTGATCACCGAGCGCTGGGGATGCGTCTCGGCCTCCTCAGGCGAGAGCTTGCCGCTGCGGACGAGCTCCGCGACCAGCGAGTGGTCCTCGGTCAGCTGCTCGAGCCTGCCGTCACGGATCAGGTAGGCGCGCGAGTCGCCGACGTGGCCGAAGACGACGCTCCCGTCGCCGACCAACGCGACGGTCATCGTCGTCCCCATCCCCGAGGCGGCTGCGTCCTGGCTCGAACGCTGGTACACCCGGCGGTTCGCCTCCTGGATGATCTCCGTGACGCGGCGCTCGCCGCTGCCCTCTGCGCCTTCGTCCTCGCGGACCGCGCCGGCGGCGAGGCTCGACGCAAGCTCGCCCGCCTGGGCGCCGCCCATGCCGTCGGCGATCGCGAAGAGCGGGGGCTCGACGACGTAGTCGTCCTCGTTCCGGCGCCGCTTCTTGCCGGTGTCGGTCCCGTAGCCGAGCTGCGCGACCGTCACGTCTCGTACCTCAGCTCGGTTTCTCCCTGAGGCGTCGCTTGTGATGCCGACCTGGAGGCCGTAGCGGCTTTGCCGCTGCGGCCGTCCAAGTAACGCTCGTGCGTCGTCACGTCTCGTACCTCAGCTCGGTTTCTCCCACCCGCACGACGTCACCTGGTGTCAGCTTGCGTGCGCGGGTGAGCTTGATTCCGTTCAGGAAGGTGCCGTTCGTGGAGCCGATGTCCTCGACCCACACGCCGTCGCGCCGAGGCTCGATGCGGGCGTGCTTGGCCGAGGCGTAGTCGTCTCCGTCGAGCTTGACGTCGTTCTGGGGCCCGCGGCCGACCGTGATCGGTGCCGAATCGAGGATTCGCCCCTCGCCTTCTTCCAGCGTCGGGCTCGTCACGACGACGAGACGTCCCACGTCGCTCGGCCCGATCTCGCGGGCCGCGAAGAGCTCGTTCGCTTGCGACGGCGCCAGGATGAAGCTCTCCTGTGGCGTGCGGAGATCCTTGCTGGCGGTGCGAACTATCCGCCAGATGAACAGGTAGAGCAGCACCACGAAGGCGATCTTGAGAATGAGGAGGAGCTCCTCGACCGCAATCGAGGCAAGGGTCACGTCAGCCTCCGGGCTCCCGTCGGAAGACGAGTTCGGTCGAGCCGACCGTGATCGCGTCGCCGGGGCGTAGCTTGGCGCGCTTGAGGCGGCGCCCGTTTACCTCGGTACCGTTGGTCGAGTCGAGATCGATAACCCAGTACGCGGAGCCCTCCTGCCGGACTTCCGCGTGTCGGCGCGACACGTTTGGATCTTCGACCTGGATGTCGGCGTCCTTTGAGCGGCCGATCACGACCTTGCGTTTTGCGATCTCGTGCTGCCGGCCGTTCCACGAGAGTGTCGCGATCTCGCGCTCGAGGCCGAGCTCCTCGGCCGAGACGGCCTGAGTGTCCGGCTGCTTGGGCTTGTAGACCATGGTCGCGCCGGGGGCGACTTCGGGCACCGGCGCCGCGTCGGGTACCGGTTGGGGGCCGACGCCCTGCGCCATCCGCGTCGCGATCCCGAACTCGCCGACCTCGAGGTCCTCGTCGGTCTCCATTAGCACCTTGGGCGGTGAGAGCAAGACGTACTTCTCGCGGCGAGCGTTCTCGGCGAGATAGTCCTGCAGCTCGGCGAGCAGCGACTCTTCATAGCTCTCGAACTGTGCACGGTCGCCCGGGGAGAGGTAGACGGTGTACTCGTTCGGGACATAGAGCCGGGAGACCGAGATCACGCGGTGGTCCTCCATCTCCTTGACGAGCTTTCGGGCGAGCTCGACGGGCTGGACGTTCGTTCTGAAGGCACGGCCGAACACACCTTCGAACAGCGACTCGATCTTGGCCTCGATATTCCTGAGCACGGTCATTCCAGGGGCTTAGCCCGCACCGAGTCTAGCTTTCGGCTCTGACCGCCAGCCCCAGGCAGATTGCCAGAATCGTGACCACGATTGCGGCATCAGACACTGCCGGGCCGGGGGCGAGAATGCCGGCCAGCAGCACGGTTCCGAAGAGCGCAATCCGCCGTCGTGGCACATGCGGGAGCGCCGCGGCCGCGGCGGCGAGGACGATTGCCTCCAAGAGCAGCGCAGGTCGGGCGCTCAGCGCATCCCAGACCGTTCCGGTGGCCGTGAAAGGGCTGCGTGTGCGGCCGAGCTCGAGCGCCGGTGCCGTGTTGCCGGTGAACGGGAGGGTGTAGCCGCGGATTCCGGCGACCAGGCCCGCGACGAGCACGGCTACGAAGACCTGCAGAGCCCTACGGATCCCGCCTCGGAGCCGGTGAGCGGCGAACGGCAGCAGGCCCAGCAGCGAGAGCGGCGCCAAGAGCGGCCCGACGATGAAGAACAGGCCAGTCCGAGCGTCTTTCCAGGTCAGCGCGATCCAGCCGAGCGCGACGGCCGCGTAGGCCCAGGCGAGCCCGGCAGAAAGGTTCCCGAGGGGCAGGACCGGCACGGCGAGAGCCACAACAAGGCCGAGGCGCTCGCGGAGGAGGGTCACCGCCGCAGCCAAGGCCGCCAGGCCGAGCGGCCAGCCGGCCGGGTAGAAAGGGAGCGCCGCCGCGCTCAGGCCCGCGAAGAGCCCGGAGGCAGCTGCGGGCGCGAAGCGCCCGGGCGCTGGTGTCGTGACCTTGGGCAGCGTTCGCCGGCGGCGCTCGCGGCGGTGTCCGGTCGCCCTGAGCGCGGCGCCGAGCTTCGCCGCCGAGGGCCGCCTGGCCGGATCGACTGAAAGCGCACGGTCGACGAGCATGACCAGCGGCCGCGGCAGGTCAGGCCTCGCTTTCGCAAGCGAGACGGCCCCCGACTCGATCCGCCGGGCGGTGTCGAGCAGCGAGCCTTTCCAGAACGGGTGCCAGCCGGCGAGCGCTTCCCAGAGCAGGACCCCGACCGCCCAGACGTCCGCGGGAGCGCCTGATTCCTCTCCCCGGAGGCGCTCGGGAGGGATGTAGGCGAGCGTCCCGGGAACGTCGCCGGCGGCAGTCAGGGTCTCCTCCCCGTCCATCCGCGCAAGCCCGAAGTCGAGCAGGCGGATCGAGAGCTCGTCGGTGTCGGCGAGCAGGATGTTCGAGGGCTTCACGTCTCGGTGAACGATTCGGTGCGCATGCGCGTGGGCGAGCGCCTCACAGACTTGCGCGCCGACCTCGAGCGCGGCCTCGTCGTCGACCACGCCTTCGCGGAGCGCCTGCCGCAGTGTGCGCCCGGGCACGTATTCATAGGCGATGTAGACATGACGCGAGTCACGCGCGAGCGCATAGGCGCGCTGGCAGCCCGGGTGGCGAAGGCGGGCGGCCGCGGAGGCCTCCCGTTCGGCCCGCGAGGCGGACTTCCCCTCGCGGGGGACGATCTTGAGCGCCACCTCGACGCCGGTGGGCTCGTCACGGGCGAGCCAAACCGAGCCGTTGCCTCCGCTTCCGAGCGGTTGCAAAGGGCGATACCGGCCGAGGACGAGCTCGTTCGGGGCGACGGCAAGAGCCGCTTCTGACACGTGCGCACGTTCGCCGCGCGCGGTCGAAAGCCTTTCGTACAGCGGCAAAATGCGGATTCAGACCGGGCCAGCGGTTACAGTGGACGGCGCACGTTTTCCCTGCACGACGCACATGACCGAGCGCGACACCGACATCGAGTTCGACTTTTTCGAGGAGCCGGAGACCAGAGAGGCGGCCCGTCCTGAGCGGCCGCCCCAGCGCGGAGGCCCCCGGCCGCCGATCCGGACGCCCCAGGGCATCACGCCGCTGCTGCGGCTTGTCGGCCTGATCGCCTTCGCGATCGTGATCGTGTTGCTGCTCGTCTACGCGGTCGAGGGCTGTCAGTCCTCGAGCAAGCACGCGAAGTACGAGCACTACATGGACAAGGTCTCCCAGATCGGGTCGAACTCGCACTCGGTCGGCGTCCGGCTCGCCACTGTGCTCAGTCAGCCCGGCTTGAAAGCGAGCGACGTGCAGAACAGGCTGGCGGGGCTGGCGCGCGACGAGCAGCAGAACATCGACACCGCCCGTGCGCTCGACCCGCCCGGCCGCCTGCGTGATGAGAACTCGCGCATGATCGATGCGCTTCAGTACCGCTACAGCGGCATCGTCGGGCTCAGCGACTCGTTGAGGCAGGCGCTGGCCAAGAAGAATCTCGCGGCCGCCCAGGCCGGCGCGCTGCTCGAAGCACCCGCGCTGCGCCTGCTCGCGAGCGACGTGGTCTGGGACGACAGCTTCAAGGATCCCTCGAAGCAGGTGCTGCGGGACCAGGGCGTGGGCGACGTCCGAGTTCCCGACTCGAGCTTCGTTCAGGACCCCGACTTCTTCACTGCGGCCGGGCTCGGCGCCGTGGTCACTCGCCTACGCGGCGCCAGCGTCTCGCCGACGGCGGGCGGGCTCCATGGGACGAACATCGTCTCGACAAAGGCGCTGCCGCAAGGGACCGAGCTGTCGACGAGTGCTACTTCTCCGCAGCCCGTCGTCGCCGGCACGAACCTTGGGTTCGCCGTCACGATCGAAGACTCGGGCGACTCGGCCGAAGTCCATATTCCGGTGACGCTGACGATCACCAATGGGACGAAGGACATCGTCAAGACTCAGACGATTGCGTTCGTCAACAAGAAGGAGCAGACGACGGTCACCTTCCGGAACATCCAGTTGGACTCGACCTTCTTCGGCTCGCAGTCGACGAAGGTCAAAGTCGAAGTCAAGCCGGTTCCGAACGAGCACAACACCACGAACAACACCGCCACGTACTCGGTGATCTTCTCGCTGCCGCAGTAGGTTTGCGCGGCTGATGAGCAACACGGCGACTGCGGCGATCGCGATCGCGGCTGCAGCTGTGGCCGTTCTCGGCCTGGCCGCGGCCTTCCTGGCGTGGCTGCAGCTCAGGCGTGTGCGCTCGTCGCAGCAGGTGATGCTCGGCGGTGGCAAGGACGATCTCGTCGACTTCGCGGTCTCCCTACAGGCACGAATCGACGATCTCCACCGCGCCGTGGATGAGATCGCGGCCGGCCTCGCCCGGGTCGACCGCCGGGTCGACGAGTCCCTGGCGAAGACATCGATCGTCCGCTACGACGCCTACGAGGGCACCGGCGGCCAGCAGTCAGCGTCGGTCGCGCTGCTGGACGGCGCGCGTAGTGGCATCGTCGTCAGCGCCATCCAGGGCCGCGACTACGCGCGCATCTACATGAAGGAGCTCGAGCACGGCCGCGCCTCGATCGCTCTCTCGCCCGAAGAAGAAGAGGCTGTTGAGCGCGCGATGTCGCGGTAGGCCGCTGCTATTTTTCGCCTGTCTTGCAGCAAGTCTTGGTGTTGAACGCGAGCTATGAGCCGCTCAACGTGACGACGGTTCGACGTGCACACGTGCTCGTGTTCAAGGGCAAGGCCGAGGTGATCGAGGAGCTAGACCAGGCGCTTCGCTCGGCGACGACGACATTTCCCTGGCCTCACGTGATCAGACTCGTTCAGTACGTCAGCGTTCCGCGGACCGTGCAGAGGAAGATCTCGCGCCGCGCGCTCTTCGCCCGCGACGACTGGCGCTGCGTCTACTGCGGCAGCGCCGGTGGGCGTCTGACGCTCGACCACGTGGTGCCGAAGAGCCGAGGCGGCGAGTCCGTGTGGGAAAACGTGGTCACCTCGTGCGCCCCCTGCAACCTGCGCAAGGGGAACCGCCTGCCACACGAGGTCTCGATGGTGCTGCGCCGCAAGCCGAGGGCGCCGGCGCCGGTGCTCTTCATCCGCCTGGCGGCGCCGAAGATCCCGGACGGCTGGCAGCCCTATCTGAGCGGGCTGTCTACCGCCTAGCCGGTCTCAGCCGGCAGGCCGATAC
>DATFXA010000030.1:0-8866 GCA_035258645.1 Gaiellaceae bacterium | reverse complement strand
GCCGGGTCGCACGCGAGCTTGCCGAGGCGGCGCTGGGCTGGGGGGCACAAACGTCCGGAGTCGTAGACTCGGGGCTGCCGGGACCGAAAGGCAACCGTGAGCTCTTCCTCCACCTCGTCCAGACAACCGAGCCCCGACTCCTCGCCGACCTCGACCGCTGGATCGCCGATGTCGTTGGCTAAACGGATCGAGCGCGTCGCGATCGTCACGCACGACTACGCTCAGACTGTTACGGAGGCCGTCTCGAGGGTCGAGCGGGTCGCGGAGGCGAAAGGCGTCGAGATCACGGATGACGAGGGGCGGCGCCCCGAGCTCGCGATCACGCTCGGCGGTGACGGCTCGATGCTGAGGGCCTTCCACCGCTTCCTCGGGACCGGCGTGCCCGTGATCGGGGTCAACTTCGGCCGTGTCGGCTTCTTGACCGCGATCGAGGCCGACGAGCTGGAGACCGGCCTCGAGCGGGTGTTCGACGGGGAGTTCACGGTCTTCGAGTTCCCGACGCTCGACGTCCGCATCGACGGTGAGACCCGGCCCGCGGTCAACGACGTGTTCGCGACGAGCTCTCGGCTCGGCCGCATGGTCGAGCTCGGCTACTCCGTCGGCGGTGAGGATCTCGGCGTGCTGCCGTGCGACGGCGTCATCTGTGCGACGCCTCTCGGGTCGACCGCCTACAACCTGTCGAACGGCGGCCCCGTGCTCGTCTGGGGCCTCGACGCAATGGTGATCACTTTCGTCTCTCCGCACTCACTCCAGGTTCGTCCGCTCGTCGTTCCGCACATGCGCGATCTCCGCGTCACCAACAGGACGCTCGACGGCGGGGTGACGGTCATCGTCGACGGTCAACAGGCCGGCATGCTCGAGCCCGGCGAACGCGTCGACGTCGGCCTGGGCGCACAGACCGGGATGCTCGCGAGCCTCCCGGAGCGCACCTTCTTCACCCGGTACCACAAGACTTTCGCGTCCTGAAGAGACGCCTGGTCGCGCGCCGATCCGGTGCGTACCATCGTCCGGGTGCTGCGCCGGCTGCGCATCGAAAACCTCGTCCTGATCCGCCACGCCGAGCTCGAGCTCGCACCGGGCTTGAACGCGATCACTGGCGAGACCGGCGCCGGTAAGACGATCCTCGCGCAGGCGATCGGGCTGCTCCTGGGGGCGCGCGGCGACGCGGCGCTTGTCGGGGCGGCGGGCGAAGAGGCCTACGTCGAGGCGGAGCTCGACCTGCCGGACGGCCTGCTCGACGAAGAGGGGCTCGAGGCGCTGGCGGAGCTGCGGCCGGAGGACGAGGAAGGCCTCGTGCTCGCGCGGCGGGTGTTCGCCGACGGCCGCACGCGCGCCTACGCGTGGGGCCGGGCGGCAGCCCGCGACGACGTCGCCGCCGCGGCCGAGCGTTTGCTCGCCATGTCTGGTCAGTTCGAGCAGCGCCGGCTGGCGCGGGCCACGTACCAGCTCGACGTCCTCGACGCCTATTGCGGCGAGGAGCAGCTGCGCCTGCGCGCCACGGCGCGTGCCGCCTGGCGCGAACTCACAGCCGCGCAGCGCCGGCACGCCGAGCTCCAGGGCGGGGTCGAGGCCGCCGAGGCGAGGCTCGCCGAGCTGCGGTCGCTCGTGGAGGACACGCTTGGGATGGAGGCCGCGAATGAGGAGGCCCTCCGTGCCGAGCGCGAACGGCTGCGGCACGTGACCGAGCTGGCGGCAGGCGCGGGCGCCGCTGTCGAGGCCCTGGCCCCGAACGACGGCGAGGGCGCGGCCTCGCTCGTCGCGCTGGCCGAACGGGCAATCGCGCCGCTCGAGTCGCTCGCCCCCGAGCTCCAGCGTGGCGGCGACGAGCTGCGCGACGTCGAGCTCCGCCTGCGAGAGACGGCGACCGAGCTGCGGAGCTTTCTCGCCTCGCTCGAGGCCGAGCCGGACCGGCTGGAGCAGGTCGAGGCCGAGCTCGACCGGATCGCGGAGGCGAAGCGGCGGTTTCGCTGCAACTCGTATGAAGAGCTGCTCGCTCGTGCCGCCGAAGCCCAGGCCGAGCTCGACGCGCTCGAGGACGGGGCCGATCCGGTGGCTGCCGCGGCGAAGGCGGTCGAGGCCGCCGAGCAGCGGGTCGGCGAACTGGCGGACGCCATGCGCGAGGCGCGCCTGACCGCGGCCGAGCCGTTCGCGAGGGCAGTTGGTGCCGAGCTGGAGGGAATCGGCATGGGCGAGGGCGAGTTCCGCGTCCAGCTGTCGACCGCGGAGAGCCCGCGGCCGACCGGAGCCGACACGGTTGCCTTCGAGATCCGTCCCAACGCCGGCCTGCCGTTCGCCCCTGTTGCGCAGACCGCTTCGGGCGGAGAGTTGTCGCGGATCGCGCTTGCGATCGCGGCGGTCGGGGGCGGCGAGACGATCGTCTTCGACGAGATCGACGCAGGCATCGGGGGACAGACGGCGCACACGGTCGGGGAGACGCTCGAGCGGCTGGCGACGCGCGCCCAGGTGCTGACGATCACCCATTTGCCGCAGATCGCGAGCCGTGCTGACCGGCATTTCCGGGTCGAGAAGCTTCCCGGCGACCCGACGCACACGAGTATCGAAGCCCTCGGAGAAGGCGAGCGGCGAGCGGAAATCGAGCGTATGCTCGGCGGCCAGGAGTTCCTGTCCGCCGTGCAAAGTGATTAGTGGACGCAGCCACAAGTACCGTTGTGTGCCTGGTGGCCCTCAAACGCGGCGCATGCCGTTGTCCTCAGTCGGCCACATACCTATGGGTATGCGGCCTCCCTGCGTCCTAGGCCTGCGTGGCTTGAGAACCACCAGGCACGAACGAACTCATGGCCGCGCCCACTAGTTTCATCGAGTTCACGGGCGCCGCGAAGCTCGACCGGCGCACGAAGAACCTCGTTCGGCGGCTTGGGCCGGGCGACGTTGCCGTGATCGATCACACCGATCTCGATCGCGTCTCCGCGGAGGAGCTGCTCGAGTCGGGTGTGCGCGTGGTCGTGAACGTGGCGAGCTCTCAGAGCGGACGCTTCCCGAATCCCGGGCCGCTCCTGCTCGTCCGGGGCGGCGTGCGGCTGATCGATGCACCGGGCGCACCGATCTTCGACGAGGTCTCCGAAGGTGAGCTCCTGACCGTCCGCGGGGCGAGCGTCTTCCGGAACGGAGACTGCGTCGCGGCTGGGCGGACGCTTTCCGCCGACGAGCTCGCAGGCGCCATCGCGGAGCAACGAGGCCGCGTGACGGAGGCCCTCGAGTCCTTCGCCGACAACACGCTCCGCTACTTGCGCGAAGAGGGTCGCCTCCTCTCTGAGGGGATCGACTTCCCTTCCTTGCAGACGCGGTTCAGGGACCGGCACGCTCTCGTCGTCGCGCGCGGCCCCGGGCACAAACGCGACCTCCGGATCGTGCGCCCGTACATCCGTGACTTCAAGCCGGTGCTGGTCGGCGTCGACGGGGGCGCCGACGCGCTGCTCGAAGCGGGCTACAAGCCAGACGTGATCGTCGGTGACATGGATTCGGTCTCCGACCGCGCGCTCCGGTCGGGCGCGGAGAAGGTCGTCCACGCGTACAGCGACGGCGGCTCGCCGGGAAAAGCGCGCATCGACTCGCTCGACGTCGAATATCACGTCGTTCGCGCGCCGGGGATCAGCGAGGACGTCGCGCTCCTGCTCGCCTACGAAAAGGGCGCCGAGCTGATCGTCGCGGTCGGCACGCACTTCAATCTGATCGAGTTCCTCGAGCGAAACCGTGCCGGCATGTCATCGACGTTCGTGACGCGGCTCAAGGTAGGCGAGATCCTGATCGACGCCAAAGGCGTCTCGCGCCTCGTCTCGCGGCGCGTCGGCTTGATGCCCCTCGTCACGCTCGCGCTTGCGGGTCTGGGCGCGATCGTCGTCGCGATCGCGGTCTCCCCGACCCTGAGACGGCTGATCGGCCTGCTGACCGATCGGCTCCGCGACCTGCTCGGAATCGGCTAGCCGTCGCAACTGCCCGAAAACAGCGACGATTCCTTTCGCATGCCCGTCTACAGCGCAGCACGCGAGCTCCCCGCGTCCCGCCAGGACGTCTGGGTGTTTCTTGCCGAGCCGAATCACCTCGGTGACTGGTGGCCGGGCATCAACGGCGTCCAGCCGGACAGTCGCGGCCTCGCGCCGGGAGCACGCTGGAGGATCCACGGCCGAGGCCGTCCGACCTACATCGGCGGCCGGAGGCCGGACGTCGCCGGAACGATCATCTTTCTCGAGCTGAAGCCGCCCGAGCTCGTGTCATGGCAGTTCGTCGAGACCCGCATCGATGTCGAGCTGCGGCTGAAAGAAGTCGCCGAGAACCGGGCTCGGGCTGAGCTGACCGTCAGCGCGCCCTTCCTTGGGGGCCTGCGGCGATCGCTTCCGCAGAAGGCGCTGACGCGGCTGCAGGCCCTGTGCCAGACTGGGGTGGAGGCCTAGCTCGTGTTCGACCTCCGCTACCACGTCGCGTCCCTTGCGGCGGTCTTCCTTGCGCTCGTGATCGGCATCCTCGTCGGTGTTGGGATCGCAGACCGCGGTTACGTCGACAAGGGGGTGCGCGGCCTGCTCGAGCAGCGAATTGCGAAGCTGCAAAGCGACCTGGCCGACGCACGCGCGAACTCCGAGAACCTCGCCGCCGAACAGCGCGCAACTCAGGCCTTCGTCACCGACACGTACCCGGAGCTGATGGCGAACCGTCTCCGCGGGAAGAGCATCGCGCTCGTCTTCCTCGGTCCGTCCGATCCGCATATCCAGGCCAGCCTCGAGCAAGCACTCGCTGACGCAGGAGCGACTGGCTGGGTGCGCGTTCGCGCGCTGAAATTCCCGCTCGACGTGCCGCAGATCGACAACACGCTCGCGGGCGATCCGTCGCTGGCGCGCTACGTCGGTGACGCCCGGCTGCCGTCGCTCGGAAAGAGCCTGGCCGAGGAGCTCGCGGCAGGCGGCAAGGCGCCTCTTTGGTCGACTCTCGCCGAGCAGATCGTCGCCGAGCGGGCCGGCGGCGAGAAGCGGCCTGCCGACGGCGTCGTCGTCGTGCGGACCGCCGGCAAGCAGTACGACGGGACGGCGAAGTTCCTGGCCGGGTTCTATTCGGGTCTGATCGCGGCCCCAGTTCCGGTCGTCGGCGTCGAGGCCACCGACGCCAGCCAGTCGACTGTGAAGGCGTTCCAGCGCAACGGGATCTCGAGCGTCGACGACGTCGACGAGCAGATCGGTCGCTTCGCGCTGACGTTGCTCCTGGACGGCGCCAAGGCGGGTCATTACGGCGTCAAGCCGAGCGCGGCGGACGGGGTGTTGCCGCCGCTCGATACGGCCGCCCAGAGTGGCTGAGATCGCAGCCGTCCTCGTCGCGGCACGCGACGAGGAGCCTGACATCGCGCGGACGGTGGAGTCGCTGCGTACTGCCTTCCCCGAGGCCGAGGTGATTGTCGCCGACGACGGCTCTTGCGACGGGACTGCGGCCGCGGCCGAAGCTGCGGGCGCCAGCGTCCTCCGGTTGCCGGCCCGCGGCAAGGGCCAGGCGCTGACGCTGGCCGAGCGCATGGCGCCGCCAGGGAGGGTGCTGCTGGTCGACGCCGATCTCGACGGCGACCTGGCGAAGCTCGCCGCTGCCGACGGCGATCTCGCGATCGCGGCCTTCACCGCCCCCCAGGGCGGCGGCTTCAGGATCGCGAAGCGCGCGGGCCGCATGCTGGTCCGGGCTCTCTCGGGCTTCTCCGCGCGCGAGCCGCTCTCCGGCCAACGGGCGCTCTCGCCGGCGGCCCGCGAGGCCTGCTTCCCGCTCGCCGCCGGCTTCGGCTGCGAGGTGCGGATGACGGTCGACGCGGTCCGCGGCGGCCTTCGGGTCTCCGAGATCGAGCTGCCCCTTCGCCACCGCGCAACGGGTCGCGACGCGGCAGGGTTCGCGCACCGGGGCCGCCAGCTTCTCGATGCCCTGCTCTCCTTCGGTCCGGCCGATATGAATCATCGCGGGCTGCGGCTGCCTGTCACGGGCTGGCTCGTCGGCCTGCGGCGCGATCCCGCGGTCACCGTCGTTGCGGCCATAGGCCTCGCCGACGATCTGTGGAGCGGCACCGAACGTGGCTTCCGCGCGCACCTCGGCAGCCGCCGCACGACGGGCGTTCTGAAGCTCGTCGGGATCCCGGTTGCGGGCTTGCTCGCGACGCGCAAGCTCTCGGGTGCGCTGCTCGTCGGGCTGGCCGCGAACTTCCTCAACCAACTCGACACGCGCCCGGGTCGCGCGCTCAAGGCGTACCTGCTCGCGGCCCCGTTCGCCGGCGCGCCGGTCGGCGCCGCCGTCATGCTCGCGCCCTACGATCTCCGGGAGATGGCGATGCTCGGGGACTCGGGAGCGAACGCGCTGGGCGCGATGCTAGGCTTGAGTTCCGTGAGCAAACTCACGGGACGAGGCCGTTGGGTCGCGATCGGCGCCCTTGCCGGCCTCACCCTCCTCGGAGAGACGCGCTCGCTGGGCGAGCTGATCGAGAGAATGCCGGTTCTGCGTGAGCTGGACGCGTGGGGGCGCCAACCATGATGATCGTGTGGCACCGGGACTAGTGGCCGCCCGGCCGCCGAAGTACGTCTTCGTCACCGGAGGCGTCGTCTCGTCCCTCGGCAAGGGCATCACCGCCGCCTCGCTCGGACGCCTCCTGAAAGCGCGTGGCCTCAAGGTCCAGGTCCAGAAGTTCGATCCCTACATCAACGTCGACCCCGGCACGATGAGCCCGTTCCAGCACGGGGAGGTGTTCGTCACCGAGGACGGCGCCGAGACCGACCTCGACATCGGCCACTACGAGCGGTTCATCGACGAGAACCTCTCGCGGAACTCGAACCACACTGCCGGCTCAATCTGGGAGCGCGTGATCCGTAAGGAGCGCCGCGGGGAGTACCTAGGCTCGACCGTGCAGGTGATTCCGCACATCACGAACGAGATCAAGGAACGGATCCGCAGCGCCTCCGAGGCCAGCGACTGCGACGTCGTCGTCACAGAGATCGGCGGCACGGTCGGCGACATCGAGTCGCTGCCGTTCCTCGAGGCCATGCGCCAGTTCCGCCGCGAGGCGGGCGCCGAGAACATCTGCTACCTGCACGTGACCCTCGTCCCGTTCGTCGACTCGGCGGGCGAGCTGAAGACGAAGCCGACCCAGCACTCTGTCAACGAGCTGCGGCGGATCGGAATCCACCCCGACATCGTCGTCGCGCGCTCGACCGGGCCGCTGTCCGCGGACATCCGGGAGAAAATCGCCCTCTTTGCCGACATCGACACACGGGCGGTCGTCTCGAACCAGGACGTCCCCGATCTCTACCTCGTCCCTTCAGCGCTCCAGGAAGAAGGTCTCGACACGCTCGTCTGCGAAAAGCTCGGCTTGCCCACGAAGGAGGCCGACCTCGGCGAGTGGCTGCAGCTGACCGAGCGAATTCGCGAGCGCGACGGCGAGGTGCAGATCGCGCTGGTCGGCAAGTACGTGAAGCTCCAGGACGCCTATCTGTCCGTGCACGAGGCGCTCAACCACGCAGGCGTCCATCACGGCTGCGCGGTGAACGTCCGCTGGGTCGACGCGGAAGGGATGTCGCTCGAGGAGGCGGAGGCCGAGCTGGAGCAGGTTGACGGCGTGTTGGTCCCCGGCGGCTTCGGGTCGCGCGGCTGGGAGGGCAAGATCCTCGCCTGCCGGGTCGCGCGCGAGCGAGGGATCCCGTACCTCGGCATCTGCCTCGGCATGCACGTCGCCGTCTCCGAATACGCCCGGCACGTCGTCGGGCTCGAAGGAGCGAACTCGACCGAGATGGATCCCGAGACCCCGTACCCGGTGATCGACCTGCTGCCCGAGCAAAAAGAGATCGAGGATCTCGGCGGCACGATGCGGCTCGGCGCGCAGGCGGTGGAGATCGCCGCGGGGACCCGGACACACGAGACCTACGGCGAGACGGTCATCCACGAGCGCCACCGGCATCGCTACGAGGTCAACAACCATTTCCGGCCGCGGCTCGTCGACGCCGGCCTGGTCGTCTCGGGCACGTTCCAGGAAGGCCGACTCGTGGAGATCGTCGAGCTACCCGACCATCCTTGGTTCGTCGCGAGTCAGTTCCACCCCGAGTTCAAGTCACGCCCGACGCGCCCGGCGCCGCTCTTTCGGGAATTCGTCGGCGCAACGCTCGCCCGTTCGCGGGAACGGGTCGGCGCTGCCTACTCGGCCCGCGGCTAGGACACAAATAAGATCGCGCCCGTGAAGAACGGGCTCCCTGAAGTTGCCGAGCTGTTCCTCGAGCTGGCGAAGGTGCCAAGCCCGTCGGGCCAGGAGCGCGCGGTCGCCGACCGGGTAGTCGACTACCTGCGCTCGCTCGCATTGCACGTCGACGAGGACGACGCCGGCGCGAGGATCGACTCGACGATCGGCAACCTGCTTTGCCGGATCGAGCCGAACGGCGAGGGCGCGCCTTTGTTCTTCTGCGCCCACCTCGACACGGTTCCGCCTGAGGGGCCGATCGACCCGGTGGTCGATGACGGCGTCATCCGTAGCGCAGGCGGCACGATCCTCGGGGCGGACAACAAGTCGGCGGTCGCGGCGATGCTCGAGGCAACGCGGCGGATCGTCGCCGAGAACCGCCCGCACGGGGGAATCGAGCTCCTGTTCACGCCGAAGGAAGAGGTAGGGCTGCGCGGCGCCGAGGCGTTCGAACCCGAGCGGCTGCGCGCACGGCTCGGCTACGTCTACGACCACGCAGGGCCGATCGGAGAGGTGATCCTCGGAGCGCCGTACCAGTGCAAGCTCGACGCGTCGTTTCACGGTCGGGCCGCGCACTCCGGCATGTACCCGGAGGAGGGCCGCTCCGCGATCGCGGCGGCGGCGCGCGCGATCTCGGATCTCCGGCTCGGGCGTCTGGACGAGGAGACGACC
>DATFXA010000029.1:0-2005 GCA_035258645.1 Gaiellaceae bacterium | reverse complement strand
TGCTGAAGGACCTCGACCTGAAGGCCGAGGCGAAGTCCCTGCGCGAGACGATCAAGACCTCGAAGGGACAGAAGCAGCAGCGCGCGATCAAGCGCCTGAAGGTCGTCAACGCGTTCGTCACCTCGGAGAACAAGCCCGAGTGGATGATCCTCGAGGCAGTGCCGGTGATCCCGCCCGAGCTCCGTCCGATGGTCCAGCTCGACGGTGGCCGCTTCGCGACGAGCGACCTGAACGACCTCTACCGCAGGGTGATCAACCGGAACAACCGCCTCAAGCGGCTCCTCGACCTCGGCGCGCCCGAGATCATCGTCAACAACGAGAAGCGGATGCTGCAGGAGGCCGTCGACGCGTTGTTCGACAACGGCCGCCGCGGTCGCGCCGTCACGGGGCCGGGCAACCGGCCGCTGAAGTCGCTGAGCGACATGCTCAAGGGCAAGCAGGGGCGGTTCCGCCAGAACCTGCTAGGCAAGCGCGTCGACTACTCGGGGCGTTCCGTGATCGTCGCCGGTCCGAACCTGAAGCTGCACCAGTGCGGCCTGCCGAAGCTGATGGCGCTCGAGCTCTTCAAGCCGTTCATCATGAGCCGGCTGGTCGAGCGGAAGTCCGTCCAAAACATCAAGGCGGCCAAGAAGCACGTGGACTCGATGGTCCCGGAGGTCTGGGACGTCCTCGAAGAGGTCATCGCCGAGCATCCGGTGCTGCTGAACCGCGCGCCGACGCTCCACCGCCTGGGCATCCAGGCGTTCGAGCCGGTGCTCGTCGAGGGCAAGGCGATCCAGGTCCACCCGCTGGTGTGTCACGCCTTCAACGCGGACTTCGACGGCGACCAGATGGCCGTCCACCTCCCGCTGTCGGCGGAGGCGCAGGCCGAGGCTCGGATCCTGATGCTCTCGGCGAACAACATCCTCTCGCCGGCGCACGGGCGCCCGCTGACGACGCCGACGCAGGACATGGTGCTCGGCGAGTACTACCTCACGTACTCCGAGACCGATCTGAGCGCGACTAGCGCAGAGGAGCTACGCAAGAGCGACAAGGTCAGAGTGCCGAGGTTCGCGTCCGAGGAGGAGGTCATGCGGGCAGTCGACGCCGAGCAGATCAAGCTGCAGGCGCCGATCGAGTACCGGCACGGCGAGGAGATCATGCTCACCACGCCGGGACGCGTGATCTTCAACGTCGAGGTCGAGCGCTCGCTGCGTGAGGCCCAGGGCCTCGAGGAGACGCCCGAGGACTTCCCGTACGTGAACACGACGCTGTCGAAGAAGGAGATGGACGCGTTCATCTCCGACCTGGCGGACCGGTACGGCGCCCAGGTGATCGCCAGCGTGCTCGACACGGTCAAGTCGCTCGGATTCAAGTACGCCACTGACGCAGGCGTGACGATCTCGAAGAACGACATCGTCATCCCCCAGTCGAAGGAGCAGATCCTCGGCGGCTACGAGGAGCGCGTCACCGAGATCGAAAGCCTCTACGAGCGGGGCCTCATCACCGAAGAGGAGCGCCACGAGAAGATCGTCGAGCTCTGGACGGAGGCGACGGAAGAGGTCGCAGAGGCGATGGAGAAGAACCTCAACGAGCTCAACCCGATCTACATGATGGCCAACTCCGGAGCGCGCGGATCGTTCAAGCAGATCCGCCAGCTCGCGGGCATGCGAGGCCTGATGGCGAATCCGAAGGGCGAGATCATCGAGCGCCCGATCAAGGCCAACTTCATGGAAGGCCTGTCGGTGCTCGAGTACTTCATCTCGACCCACGGCGCCCGCAAGGGCCTCGCCGACACCGCGCTCCGCACCGCCGACTCGGGCTATCTGACCCGCCGCCTCGTCGACGTCTCGCAGGACGTGATCATCCGCGAGGAGGACTGCAAGACGAAGGAGTTCGTCGAGCTGCCGATCCAGGTTCCCGAGGGGCTGAACAAGAGCCTGCTCGGCCGGACGGTCGCGGAGGACGTCCACAAGCCGCTTGCCTCGGGCAAGCCCGGCAAGACCGTGCTCGCCGAGAAGGGCGC
>DATFXA010000028.1:0-11671 GCA_035258645.1 Gaiellaceae bacterium | reverse complement strand
GCGTACACGCCGTACCAGCCCGAGATGAGCCAGGGACTGCTGCAGGCGATCTTCGAGTATCAGACCGCGATCTGCGAGCTCACCGGTATGGACGTCTCCAACGCCTCGGGGTATGACGGGACGACAGTTGCCGCGGACGCCTGCTACCTCGCGAGGCATGCGACCGGCCGCTCGAGCGTCGTACTCGCCGAGGCGTTGAACCCGCAAGTGCGCCAGGTCGTCAAGACGTTCGCACCCGGTTTCGGGCTCGACGTTGTCGAGGTTCCCCATCGCGACGGAACGACGGATCCGGACGACCTCCGCGCAGCGGCCGGGGACGCGGCGTGCGTGATCTTCCAGCAACCGAACTTCTTCGGCTGCCTGGAGCCTGCGCCCGACCTCGCCGCCGCGGCGAACGATGCGGGGGCCTTGCCGATCGCGCACGTCGATCCGGTCTCGCTCGGCGTGCTCGAAGCACCGGGCGCCTACGGCTGCGCACTCGCGATCGGGGAGGGCCAGTCCGCCGGCAACTACCAGTCCTGCGGCGGCCCGCACTATGGATTTTTTGCTGCGCGGTCCGAGTTCATCCGGCGCATGCCCGGCCGGATCTCCGGTGAGACCGTGGACTCGGAGGGTAAACGCGGCTTTGTCTTGACGCTGCAGACGCGGGAGCAGCACATCCGGAGGGAAAAGGCAACCTCCAACATCACGACGAATCAGACGCTGCTTGCGCTGGCCGGCCTCGTCCACCTCTCGTGGTTGGGACCGCAAGGGCTCCGTGAGTTGGGGGAGATCTGCCTCTCGCTCTCGCGCTACGCAAAGGAACGCCTGGCCGACGCCGGGGTCGAGCTCGTGTTTCCAGACAAGGCAACGTTCAAGGAGTTTGCCGTCCGGGTCGGACGACCTGCCAAGGACGCGATCAGCGACGCGCGGGCGGCGGGGATCCACCCGGGCTACGCGCTCGGACGCGACTACGCGGGCCTCGACGACGCACTGCTCGTCGCGGTGACCGAGAAACGGACGACAGCGGAGATCGACCGACTGGTCGAGGTGCTCGCAGCATGAAGCTCGTCTACGAGAAGTCGAGGCCAGGCCGCCGAGCTTCGTCGCTCCCGCGGCCCGACCTTCCAGCGGGAGAGGTGCCGGAAGAGCTCCGACGTTCGAGCCCGCCCAGGCTGCCGGAGATCTCGGAGCCGGAACTCCTGCGGCACTTCACCGCGCTTGCCGACAGCACCTTCGGCGTCGACACGGGCTTCTACCCACTCGGGTCCTGCACGATGAAGCACAACCCGCGCGTGAACGAGCGGGTCGTGAACCTGCCCGGCTTCCGCGACCTGCATCCCCTTCAGCAGGAGGACGCGTCACAAGGCGCGCTCGAGCTGATGTGGCGGTTGCAGGAGATCCTGGCCGAGGTGGTCGGCCTGCCTGCGGTCTCGCTTCAGCCTGCGGCCGGCTCGCAGGGCGAGCTAACCGGCCTGTTGCTGATGCGGGCGTACTTCACCGACCGCGGCGAGGGGGACCGGCGCCGGGAGATCGTGATTCCCGATACGGCGCACGGAACGAACCCCGCCAGCGTGACGATGGCCGGCTACGAGCTCGTCGACGTCAAGACCGATCCGCGCGGGAATGTCGACCTGGACGACCTCCGCGGCAAGGTTGGCCCCCAAACCGCAGGCCTGATGCTGACCAACCCGTCCACGCTCGGGCTCTTCGATGAGGGCGTCGAGGAAATCACGCGCATCTTCCACGAGTCAGGCGCGCTCATGTACTACGACGGCGCGAACCTGAACGCCATCTGCGGGATCTCGAGGCCCGGCGACTTCGGCTTCGACATCGTCCACTTCAACCTGCACAAGACGTTTTCGCAGCCCCACGGCGGCGGAGGGCCCGGCGGCGGGCCGATCGCGGTTCGGGAGAAGCTGGAGCCCTTCCTCCCGGTACCTGCGGTTGTGCGCGAGGGGGACACCTTCCGCCTGGATTACGCGCGGCCGAAGACAATCGGCAAGGTGCGCGGCTTCTGCGGCCCGTTCGGCGTCTTCGTCCGCTCCTACGCGTACATCCGCTCCTACGGCCCGGCGCTGCGAGAGATGTCAGAAGTGGCGGTTCTGAACGCCAACTACCTGCTCGCGCGGCTCAAGAACTCCTACGAGGCGCCCTTCGACCGGCTCTGCATGCACGAGTTCGTGCTCTCGGGTCGGCCTCTGAAGCGCGAGTACGGGGTGACCACGCTCGATGTAGCCAAGCGCCTGATGGACTATCGATTCCATCCGCCGACGATCTACTTCCCGCTGATCGTTCCGGAAGCGCTGATGATCGAGCCGACCGAGACGGAAGCGAAGGAAACGCTGGACGCCTTCGCCGACGCAATGCTCGAGATTGCACGTGATGCAGCCGAGCGGCCTGAGCTGTTGAAGGAGGCGCCGCATGTTCGCCCGGTCAAGAGGCTCGACGAGGTCCGTGCGGCGAAGCAGCCCGTGCTCCGCTACCGGTTTGGGGAGGGTGAAAACCCGCAAGAGGCGGCCGGCGGGCCGCGCGAGCTCGAGGCCCAGAACCGAGCCTAGGAGGCGGCCGCGAGCTGCCCGCAGGCCGCGGCGATGTCCCTGCCGCGTGCGAGGCGGACAGTCGTCGGAAGCCCGCGGCGCCGCAGCTCCGACTCGAACGCCGCGATCGCCTTCCGCGACGAGCCGGTGAACGTCCCGGTCGGGTTGTATGGGATCAGGTTCACCTTGAAGATCTTCGGATCGAGCACGCGGGCGAGCGAGCGTGCCTGCTCGACGCGGTCGTTTACGCCGGCGAGCATCACGTACTCGACGAAGACCTTGCGCCGGCGGAGCTCGAAGTAGCGGCCACACTCCGCAAGCACGTCTGCAAGCGGATAGCGGTCGTTGACAGGCATCAACTGCGACCGCAGCGCCGGCTCAGCTGCATGCAGCGACAGCGCGAGCCGCACGGGCTCTTCGACCTCGTCGACGAACTTCTGTAGACCGGGCAGCCAGCCGACGGTCGAGACGGTCGTTCGGCGGTGCGTGACGCCCAGGTCGGGAAGGCGCAGGGTCGCAGCGATCACCTCGTCCACGTTCAGCATCGGCTCGCCCATGCCCATGAAGACGGCGTGATCAATCGGCTCCAACCGGCGGAAATGGAGTGCCTGGTCGAGCATCTCCGATGCGGTCAGGTTTCTCCGAAACCGCATCTGGCCCGTGGCGCAGAAGGTGCACGTGAGCGGACAACCGCTCTGCGACGAGATGCAGACCGATCGTCTCCCGTCACGAAACCGCATCAGCACGGCCTCCACCGGCAGTCCGTCGCCGGTCCGAAACAGCGTCTTGACAGTGCCGTCGCGCGCACGAACTTCCTGCTCGACGTGCAGGGTCGAGATCGGGAGCCTCTCTGCCAGCCGGGCGCGAAGCGAAGCAGGCACGTCCGTCATCTCCTCGTAGCCCGATGCGCCCCGCGCCACCCACGACCAGACCTGGCCGGCGCGAAAGGCCGGCTCGCCGTTGCGTTCGAGGGTTTCCTGCAGGGCGGGGAGGTCCACCAACTGCAGAATACGGTCGTGATCGATCTGCGCTCCGACACGAAAACGCTGCCGAGTCGCGGCATGCGTGATGCGATCGCGAATGCAGAGGTCGGCGACGAACAGCGCCGTGAGGATCCCACCGTCAACGAGCTCGAGCGCCGGGCGGCCGAGCTGCTCGGCCAACAAGAGGCCGTTTACGTTCCGACCGCGACGATGGCGAACGAGATCGCCCTGCGCGTCCTCGCCGACCCCGGCGACGAACTGATCGCCGAGGAGAACGCCCACATTCTTCTCTACGAGCTAGGGGGACCGGCCGTCTTCGCAGGCCTGATGGCGAGGCCGATCCGTGGCCGGGCAGGTCGTTTCGGCCCGGACGACGTCGAGCGGTCGGCTCGCCGGGGTGACGGCACGCACATGCCCCGAACCCGGATCGTTGCGATCGAGAACACCCACAACGCCTCGGGCGGCCGGGTCTGGCCGCTCGACGAGATCAAGGCGCTCGTCGCGACCTGCCGTGAGCTCGAGCTCTCCGTCCACCTCGACGGGGCCCGCCTGCTGAACGCCTCGGTCGCGAGCGGTGTTCCTGCCGCCGAGATCGCCGGGCCGTTCGACACCGTCACGATCTGTCTTTCGAAGGGCCTCGGCTGTCCGCTCGGAGCCCTTGTCGCCGGCTCGCACGACCTGATGGGCAAGGCGCGGCGGTTCAAGCACCAGTTCGGCGGAGCGATGCGCCAGGCCGGAATCGTCGCGGCGGCCGGCGTGTACGCGCTTGACAACAACATCGAGCGGCTGGCCGATGACCACAAACGGGCCCGGCGGCTGGCCGAGGGTCTGCAGGCGGGAGGAGTCCCGGTCGACCTCGAGCAGGTCGAGACGAACTTCGTCCAGGTCAACGTCGGCGAACTCGACCTGGATTCGAGCGACGCTCTCGCCCGGCTCGCCGACGAAGGGGTTGGGCTCTCGGCGACGACTCACCCCGGCATCCTCCGCGCCGTCACGCATCTCGACATCGACGACGACGATGTGGATCAGGCAATCGAGCGTGTGCCGAAAGCGCTCGGCGTGCTTGCTCGCGCCTGACCTCGGCCGGCGAAAGCTCGTCAGGCGGCTGGCGCTCTTGTAAAGGCGCACTCCGCCTCCTCCCCGCGGCGAGCCTATCGAGCATGCGGGCCCGAGTGTGAGCCAGGACTGCGCCGAGATCGTGGCTTTTCGCGGGCCGTGACCGCGGGCGAAAGCAGGGACTGGACCGCGGCTAGCGGTCGCCGGCCAGGCCGAATCCGATCACGAGCGCGACGTAGATCCCGGTCAGGAGCACGCCTTCCCAGCGTTTCGAGACGCCATCGAGGACGACGACGGCGACGACCGCGGTCGCCAGGCCCATTGCCCCCAGCTCCTCCCACCGGAAGGCGAGCGGCAGAGCAGGCGTCACGATCCAGGAGAGGAGCGCGATCGCGGGCGTTACGAAGAGGGCAACCTGGGCGCTCGAGGAGACCGCGATCTCGGTGGCGAGCCTCATGTTTCCCCGATGGGCGATGACGATCGCGCCCCCGTGCTCCGCCGCGTTGCCGACGACCGCGACGACCACGATCGAGATGAAGAACTGCGAAAGGCCGGCAGCCTTCGCAAAGCCGTTGAGCGAGTGGACGAGGATCTCGCTGATGACCGCGGTTGCCGCGGTCGCGAGCGCGAGCGCCACGAGTGAGTTCCGCAGCGGCCACGTGTCCGCGCGTTCCTGGTGCCCGGACTCGGAGTGCGCTTGCCTGAAGCCGCGGAGCTGCATCGTCTGCACGACGACGTAGAGGACGAGCAGAGCTGCTGCCACCGGAGCAGTCACGACGGCGAGCGAGTGTCGATCGGGGTCTCCGTGCCAGCCTGGCACGGTCGGAATCAGGAACAGCAGTACGGCTGTTCCGACGAGCCCGAGCTGCAACAACAGCGAGCGGCGGTCGATCGGCCTGCCCGAGGGTCCTACCATCATCGCGAGGCCGAGTACGAGCAAGAGGTTCGAGATGACGCTGCCCGCGAGCGAACCGCGGACGACGTTCGGCAGTCCGTCCGCGACGGCGAAGACGGCGATGATCAGCTCCGGCGCGTTCCCGAAGCTCGCGTTCAGGAAGCCACCGATTCCCGGGCCTGTGTGCTCGGCGGCATGCTCGGTCGACTCGCCGATCAGCCAGGCGAGCGGGATGAGTGAGGCCGCAGCGAGCACGAAGAGCGTGACGTCGCCGGGGTGGAAAGCGAAGTCGACGACAAACGTGATCGGGGCCAGCGCGAGAGACGCCCAAAGGAGCTTTCGCGCCACGGCGATACCCTAACGAGGTGCCCGAGGCGGTCCTCTTCGACTGGGGTGACACCCTGATCCGTTTCGTCTACGACGAGGCGCTGGTCGAGGCCGGCCATCGCGCCGGACTCGCCGCGCTCGGGCGTGATGACGTGCCCGAAGTGGAGCGGGTGGCGACGCATTTCCGCGAGCGGTACGAGCCGCTCTTCTGGGCGCCGGGGACTGTCGAGGAGCTGGAGTATCCGGGCCTCGTCCGGCAGCTGCTCGGCGACTTCGGGATCGAGGTCGACGACGAGGAGCTGACCCGTTTCCTCGAGGCCGAGCACGCGGCTTGGGACCCTGCGCGACAGATCGCGGCCAACACGCCCGCGCTGCTGGAATCGCTGCGCGGCCGCGGCCTCAAGCTCGGTCTGGTCTCGAACGCGTTCGATCCGGGTTGGCTCCTCCACCGGGACCTCGAGCAGATGGGCCTCGCGCAACTCCTCGACTTCGCCGTCTTCTCCTCCGAGGTCGGGAAGCGGAAGCCACATCCAGCGATCTTCGAGCGCGCGCTGGACGCGCTCGGTGTCGCGGCGGCCGAGAGCGTCTTCGTCGGAGACCGCCTCTACGAAGACGTCCGGGGCGCCAACGAGCTCGGCATGACGACAGTGCAGGCGCTCTGGTTCCGTGCCGACGAGCACCCCGAGGGCGGCGAGCCCGACTTCCAGGCCTTCACCCAGATGGACGTCCTGAACGTCGTCGACCGGCTCGCAGAGGCCGCGTAGCGCGGCCGGTCGCGGCAGCGCCCTAGCCCCTCGCAGCACGCTTGTCAAGTCTTGCGGAGGGTGCGTCGGTTCACCCAATATTCCGACATGGAGACCAAGCGCGACCTCGTCACCCGGGTGAGCCACCTACCGCTGCACCCACAGGACGAGGTCGAGTGCCGCCGCTGCGGTGTTCATTGCGACAAGGTCGTCCATCCATCGGCCTGCGTTGAGCGCGACTGTGCGTTCCTCTACTCATACGAGGAGTTCGGCCACACCTACGTCGGCTGCATGCAGAAGGTCTTCGACGTCGAGATCGACCTCGACCTCCTTCGCGCAGCCGAGGCGACCGGCGAGTTCGGAGCGGTCAAGGCGACCCACAAGCCCCTGCCGATCTGTCGCGCCGAGGTCGAGAGCTGCTACGACAGCCGCACCGAAGATGTCGGCTGCCTCAACCCCGAGTTCTACGAGCTCCCGGTTGGAGAGCCTACGTTCCGCGTCTTCGCGCAGATCCGCCCCGCAGCTTCTTCCTAGCGCGGGCGTGTAGCTGCTTCAGCTTGCGGACCTGCTCGGCGTCGGGTCCGTGGCCGTCCTTGCCTGGGACCTCGAGGAAGGCCGGCAGTTTTTGGAGTTTCGGGTGAGCCAGGAAGACACCGAGCTCCTCGCCGAGCAACCCGTCTCCGATGTTGTCGTGGCGGTCTCGATTCGATCCCAGCGGGGCCTTCGAATCGTTCACGTGCAGAGCCCGCAGCCGCTCGAGGCCGATCCGCTCGTCGACCTCGGCGAGGACGCGGTCGAGCTCTGCGCGCTTCGTGACGTCGTAGCCGGAGGCGTAGAGATGGCAGGAGTCGAGGCAGATCCCTAGCCGCTCGTGGGCCTTGAGAGCGTCGTAGAGCGTCGCGAGCTCCTCGATCGAGCGGCCGATCGTGCCGCCCGCGCCGGCCGTGTTCTCCATCAGCAGCCAGGTGGTCTCGCTGCAGCGTTTCAGCGCTTTGCGGAGCGCCGGGACGACGCGCTTCAGCGCGACCTCGAAGCCGGCCCCTTGATGTGAGCCGACGTGGAAGACGACTCCGTCGGCCTCGATCGCGGATGCGACGTCGACCGTGTTCTCGAGCGCGGCGACAGACTTCTCGTACAGGTCGTCGTTCGGGCTCGCCAGGTTGATCAGGTAGAGGGCGTGGCAGACGACGGCTCCGATGCCGGCCTCCGCACGGCGTTTCTTGAAGCGCTCGACGTTGGCGGGGTCGTGGTTCGTCGGGCGCCAGGTGCGAGGGCTCTGCGTGAAGACCTGCACGCAGTCCCCGCCGATCGCCTCGATCCGGTCGATCGCGGTGTGAATCCCGCCGGACGTGGAAACGTGGGCGCCGAGTTGCACGCCAGTACGCTACTCACGTGCCCATCCGCGTCCGCTTTGCGCCCAGCCCGACCGGCTTCCTGCACATCGGCAGCGTCCATACAGCCCTCTTCAACTGGCTCTTCGCGCGCCACGACGGCGGCGAATTCCTGCTCCGGATCGAAAACACGGACACAAGCCGAGAGGTCGCCCAGGCGACCGAGCAGATCCAGGAGTCGCTCCGCTGGCTCGGCCTCGACTGGGACGGCGAGGTCACCTTTCAGCTCGACCGGATGCCGCAGGCGCAGGGGGTCGCAAAGCAGCTCGTCGCGGACAGCAAGGCCTACGAGGACGAGGGGGCCATCCGATTCCGCATGCCCGACGAGGGCAGCACGGTCTGGGAGGACGGGATTCTCGGCCGGATCGAGGTCCCGAACGAGAAACTCGAGGACGTCGTCCTCGTCCGTTCAGACGGCCGGCCGACCTACAACTTCGTCTCGCCGCTCGAGGACAAGCTCGACGGGATCACCGACGTGATCCGTGGCCAGGATCACGTCTCCAACACGCCGAAGCAGCTGCAGATCCTGAGCGCTCTCGGAGTGGAGCTACCCAACTACGCGCACGTCCCGCTACTGAACGGGCCAGACGGCAAGAAGCTCTCGAAGCGGCACGGCGCCATCACGGTTGAGGAGTTCCGCGCTGCCGGGATCATCCCGGAGGCGCTGCTCAACTACCTCGCGCTGCTCGGCTGGAGCTACGACGACCACACCGAGGTGATGAGCCGCGACGAGCTGATCAAGCGGTTCTCCCTCGAGAGGGTCGGCAAGAGCGCGGCCACGTTCGACTACGAGAAGTTGGTCCACATGAACGGCCTCTACCTCCGGGCCCTGCCGCCCGACCAGTACGCCGACCGGCTGGTCGCCTACCTGCGCGAGCAGGGGTACGACTGGGACGAGGGCCTCGTCCGCAAGGTTGCGCCGCTGGTTCAGGAGAAGATCGCGACGCTGGGCGAGTTTCCGAGCTTCGCCCGCTTCTTCTTCGAGCGAGTGCCGCCCGAGGGGACGTTCGAAGATGGTGCCGTGCTCCCGGCTGCGGCCGACGTGCTGGCGAAAGTGGAGCCCTTTGACTCGGCGACGATCGAGGCGGCGTTGCGTGAGCTTGCCGAGCGACTCGGTCTCAAGCCGCGAGAGGCCTTTCAGCCAATCCGCCTCGCGCTGACCGGGTCGAAGATCTCGCCGGGCCTGTTCGAGAGCCTCGAGGTGGTGGGGAAGGCCGAGTCGATCGCGCGGATCAAAGCGCCGGGCAGCGGCTTCGGCGGGGCGAGCGGGTCGAGCGCTCGCTGAAACTCGCGCCAGGCGCGGCGCCGAAACTGCGTGGTGGGACGTGGCAACAGCTCGTTCATCTACCAGGCCAGTCCGGAAGAGGACGTTTACAACTTCTGAGCAATAAACGCCTCGCGGCGCGAACTGGTTACGGCCGGGGCGAGTACACCAGGAGCCCGCTTGCGAAGAGCGCCAGCCCAAGTGCCCACACGGGCCACAGTTCGAGCGTCGCTCCCGCGGCAAAAACGGTCGCGCCACTAAGCGCGAGGAGCGTCGCGGTCAGGGCGCTCCCGCGTGATGGCGGCTCGGCCTCGCCGTCGAGCTCGGCCGGGAGCGGCGGCGGGGTCGCGACACGCAGCCGCGCAAGCCGCACCCTGAACAACGCGCCGCGCCACTCCGGCAGCAACGGCTCCGCGGCGATGCCGCCGCCGTGCTCGAGCACCTCGGCGATCTCGGCCGTCGCGTCGCGTGCGCCGGCGAGGGCCGCGGCGAGCTCGGCGTGTGCGATCTCTGACCCTGCCGGCGGCCGGAGGCCGAGGGCGAGCTCGCTGGCTGCATGGAGGGCGTACTGAAGCGACGGCAGCCGCTCGAGCACGCTGTCCTCGTCGAACAACTCGGTCGGATCTGCGGCGATCGTCTCGAGCTCGGTCAGCGCCCAGGAGAGTCGTTTCCACAGCCCCGTCAGGGCTGCTGCGTAGCCCTCGCGCTGCCCTCCCGCGACGCCCGGTCCCACGGCTCGATCTTACAGCCGAAACGTTCGTCTCCGTACACCGGTCGGCATGCGTCTCGGACCGCAACCTAGGTCCGCAATGCCTCGGCGCTAGAGTGACGAACGCCACATGGGGGGAGTGGGACACACCGTTCTGGTCGTCGACGACGACGACAGCCTGCGAATGCTGTGCCGCGTCAATCTCGAGCTCGAGGGATACCGGGTGCTCGAAGCACCGACTGTCGAGCGGGCCGTGGAGCTGATCGGCGACGAGGACGTCGACGTCGTTCTGCTGGACGTCCATGTCGGGTCGGGTGACGGATTCAGGGTGCTCAGCGTGGTCAGCGACGAGCGCGTGGCCCTCTTCACCGGCAGCTTCGAGGTTGACGAGCAGCGTTCGGGCGAGGTCGACGCGGTGATCAAGAAGCCGTTTACGCTCACCGATCTCTCCGAGACGGTTGGCAGGCTCGCGGCCGTAGAGCCCCGCTTCCGCTAGATTCTCTCGCCCCGTGACCGTCGCCGCAGTTCGCACCCCAGCCGAATACGAGTCCCAGCTCCGCCGCTACCTCTACGACCGCTCAGAGGAAGGCAGGGCCGTCCGAGTGGGCGAGAAGGAGGTCTCGGAGCGGGCGGAGATCGTTGCTCGTTACCGGGATCTGTTCAGCCGCGAGCAGCTGGAGGCACTCCGAGCGGCCGAACAAGACACGAGCGACGACACCGATCGCGAGCGCCTCTATCGCTTGCGCAAGACGTGTGAGGCAGGGGTGGTCTCGGCTGAGCTTGCGGAACGCGAGGACGCGCTCGAGAACGCGATTCTCGCCGCGCGGGTCGAGTTCAAGGGCGAGGAGCTGCCGATCCGCTCCGCGCAGGCGAAGCTGGCCATCCTCGGGGATTACGGCGAGCGGGAAGGGCTCGGGCAGATAACCGGAGACCGCTCGGCGGACTTCAACGCCCAGCGGCTCGAGGTGCTACGCGCTGCCGAGGAGCTCGAGGCCGAGGTGTCCCGGGAGCCGGACGCGATCGCCCGCAACGAGGAGGAGAAGGGAATCTCCCTCTCGGAGCTCGAGGCCGTGCTGGCTCAGGCAAGCGAGCGTTCGACGGACGGTTACGTCGTGCTTCGCGACCGGTGGTTCGAGCGGTTGCTCGGGCCCGAGCGCGAGCCGGCTCCGTCGTCGTACCACGTCGCCTACCTCCGGCGTCTTTCACCGCTCGAGTCGACGTATACGAAGGAGCGAGCCGTCGAGGTTTGCGTGGACACCGTGAAGCGGCTCGGCTTCGACCTCGAGAACGAGTCGAACATCCGACTCGACCTCGACGACCGGCCGCAGAAGTCGCCGCGCGCGTGCGTGATTCCGTCGGACCCTCCGAGCGTCGTCCACCTGATCACCCGCGCTCAGGGTGGCCTCCACGACTACCAGGCGTTTCTGCACGAAGCAGGCCATGCCCTTCACTACGCCGGCGTGGACCCGAACCTGCCCTACACGTTCCGGAACATCTCGCGCGACCACGCGCTGACGGAGATCTACTCGTACATCTTCGAGGCGATCACCCGCGAGCCCGGGTGGCATGCCCAGTACTTCGGCCTCTCCGACGAGGAGGCCACGCGGAACGCCGAGGCGACGGTCTTCCTGGAGGCGGTGCTCTTCCGCCGCTACACCGCGAAACTGCAGTTCGAGCTCGACTTCTGGGGCGACTTCAACGCAGACGGTGACGGCGACGCCGAGGAGTACGAGCGGCGGCTGACCGAGGCGACGGGAGTTCGCTATCGCGCCGACGCGTACCTC
>DATFXA010000027.1:0-3701 GCA_035258645.1 Gaiellaceae bacterium | reverse complement strand
AGGCGGCGGTTCCGAATGTAGAACTCGTAGCGGTCGAGCGCGCGGACGGGCGGACCCGCGGTCCGGTTTCCTTCCTGGTCGTACTGGCCGCCATGGCACGGGCAGCCGAAGCCGCCGGCGGGCAATGCGGGGACCAGCTGCACCGGACCGGCCTTCGTGGGCTGCTCGACCTTCTGTTTCTCGAACAAGGGCCCGTTGGGCTGGGTGGGGCAGCCGAGGTGAACGCAGCGGTTCGAAAGCACGGTAAAGCTCGGCTTGTCGCCGAGGAACCCGTTGTTCCGGACGTAGGCGGTACGGCGCGAGATCTCACCCTCGGAGGGATCGCGCAGGAAGGTCGAGACCACGAACTGGCCCTCCTTGAAGTTGTCGATCGGCCCGAGGTCGATCTCGTCGTGGTGCGTGTGCTGGAACACCGGCGCGATCGAGAAGCCGACGATGGGGACGGTGACGATCCCGGCGATCACGGCGCCCAGGCCGAGGGTGGCGCCTTCGAGGAACACGTTCCGCGGGAAGCGCTCGCCCGGCTCAGGACCGGCCATTCCCGCCTCGCCGACGTCGGCCGGCGGAGCGGTCGCCCCTTCTGTGTAGGACTCGTGGGTGCCGGCAGGCACGGGCACGACGTCGGGATGGCGCCGGTACTCGCTCGTCGCGTCCCGTATCCAGAGGAAGCCGAAGATGACCGTGATCGCGGCCCCGACGGCGGCCGCTGGCCAGCTGACGATCAGCCCGACGAGGATGCAGACGATCCCGATCGCGAAGCCGATCGGCCAGAGGCTCGGGGGTGGAAGGTGCGGCGTGCCTTTGCCCTGCTGGGGCTCCAACTAGAGCGCCTCCGTCTGCCTGCTCACCTGGCTGGATTCAATCGGGTCTGCGCGCCCCCCGTCAACGACGTAACAGGTGACGCAATGGCCGCGAAATATGACGCATCCCGCCGTTCGTCGCGTCGGTTTCAACTCCGATCCCATATTCCCCCCAGCGGCGGTCGACAAGCGCTCGGATTTCCTCGCTCATCTCGATCTCCTGGGGCCACGGCCTGGTGCCCTCATCCGGCCCCTTTGCGGTCGCGTCGATCCCGATCTTGCCGCCGAAGAACTGCCGCGTAGGGGCATGGTCGAGGTGGTCGAGCGGGCCCTCGCTGATCATGACGTCGCGGGCCGGGTCGACATTGGCGCCGACGTAGAAGAACACCTCTTCGTAGTCGTGCACGTTCACGTGCTCGTCGACGACCACCACAGCCTTCGTCAGGCTGAGCATCCCGAGCCCCCAGATCGCGTGCATGACTTTCTTGGCGTGGCCGGGGAAAGCCTTGCGGATCGAGACGATGCAGCAATTGTGGAAGACGCCCGCGACCGGCAGGTCGTAGTCCACGATCTCGGGCACGGTCATCTTCACCGCCGGCAGGAAGATCCGCTCGGTCGCCTTGCCGAGCCAGGCGTCCTCGGCCGGCGGCTTGCCGACGACGATCGAGGGGTAGATCGCGTCCTCTCGCATCGTCACCGCGGTGACGTGGAAGACCGGGAACGGCTCGGCGGCCGTGTAGTAACCGGTGTGGTCGCCGAAGGGGCCCTCGGCCGTCAGCTCGTCCTTGTCGATGTAGCCCTCGAGCACGATCTCGGCGTTGGCGGGCACGTCGAGGTCGACCGTCTTTCCCTTGACGACCTGGACCGGCTCGCCGCGCAGGAAGCCTGCGAGCATCAATTCGTCGATGTGCTTGGGCAGCGGGGCGCTCGCGGCGTACGTCGTCACCGGATCGAGCCCGAGAGCCACGGCGACGTCGATGCGCCCGTCGGTCGCGAGGTAGTCGGCCCGGCCGTCTTTGTGGATCTGCCAGTGCATCGCGGTCGTTCGACCGTCGAGCACCTGCATCCGGTACATGCCGACGTTACGCGTGCCGGTGCGGGGGTCCTTGGTGATCACGGCCGGGAGCGTGATGAAGGGCGCTGCGTCGCCCGGCCAGCAGGTCTGGACCGGCAGCGCGCCCAGATCGACGTCGTCGCCGGTGAGGACAATCTCCTGCGCCGGCCCGCTGCGCTTCGTTTGCGGCAGCGAGTCCGCGATCGACTTCAGCTTCTTGAGCCCGCGCACCTTGTCGACGAGCCCCTGCGGCGGCTGCATCTCGAGCACGTCCTCGAGCCGTGCGGCAACGTCATCGAGGCGCTCGACGCCGAGCGCGAGGCACATCCGCCGCTCGGTGCCGAACTGGTTGATCAGCAGCGGGTGGCTCGAGCCCTTCGGATTCTCGAAGAGCAGCGCCGGGCCGCCGGCCTTGACCGTGCGGTCGACGATCTCGGTCACCTCGAGATGTGGATCGACCTCCGCGGAGACACGGACAAGCTCGCCTTCACGCTCGAGCAGCGCGATCCAGGAGCGGAGGTCCGCCGATGTCGCCATGTGGGTCAGTCTATGTCGGCGAGGGCGTAGCCAACCGCGTCGGACAGTGTCATTCGCCGCCCCTCGGCACGGCCGCGCTCGAACGCTTCGTTCTCGTGCTCGAGGACGCGCGCCGCCTGGAAGTCCCGCTCGGCCTCCCACTGGCCGATCAGCCCACGGGCCTCTTCGGCCTCGACGGCTCCCCAGACAGCACCCGCTCGCTCGAGTTGCCCGTGCGCGGCTGCCGTCGCCGCGAGCAAGGCGAGCAGGTAGACGGTCAGCTGCCTGTCCTGGATGGCGGCGGCGATCCGAAGCGCGTGCCGCCCGTACGCCTCGGCCTCCACGCTTCGCCCCAGCTCGAACGACCATTCGCAGCCGCGGTACAGCTGGTGCATCTGCCACCACCTGAAGCCGACCTCGGCAGCTGCATCGCCGGCGCGCGCCGCGAATTCGAGCGCTTCGTCGGGACGCTGTTCCGTCCAGGCGATCTCGCCCAACAGGCCGAGCGTCATCGCCTCTGTCGAGCGGGATCCCAAGCGGCGGTTGATGGCCGAGCTCTCGTCAATCAGCGCGCGCGCCTCGGCAATGTCGCCGGACGCATACACCAGGTGGATCGCGATTCGGATGAGCAGCTCCGCAACGGCACCCTCGTCGCCGAGCGACCGGAAAAGGTCGAGACTCTGGCGGATCAGCTCGTCTCCGCGGTCGTAGTCGCCGGTCATAAAAGTCATCCCTCCGACTACACGGATCGCTCTGGCGCGAAGCACGTCGGGGATGGCCACCGCTCGGTCGAGGAGCGCCTGAACCCGGCGCGCCCCCTCGTATGGCCCCACCGTCACCCAGAACTGCTCGAGCGCGACCCCTAGGCGCAAACCGAGCTCAATCTCACCTGCGTCGGCTGCCCAGTCGAGCGCTCCCCGGAGATTGTCCTGGTCGGAGAGAACGAGCTCAGGAAGCGGCCCGCGGTCGGTTGCCTCTGCGGACAGATTGGCTGACTCCGCGAGCGCGAGGAAGAACTCTGCGTGCCTCCGTCTGAGCTCGTCCTCCTCGCCCGATTCGAACAGACGCTCAGCCGCGAACTCGTTGATGGTGTCGAGCATCCAGAAGCGGTCCTCGTCGCGAATGCGGACGAGGCTCTTGTCGACGAGGGACTGGAGCTCGTCGAGCTCGGCGCCGCAAATCGCCTCGGCGGCCTCGAGAGTGCAGCCGCCTCTGAAAACGCTGAGTCGCGCGAACAGCCGCTGCTCCGCGGCGTCGAGGAGGTCGTAGGACCACTCGATCGTCGTGCGCAGCGTCTGTTGGCGGACGTCGGCGTCGCGACCGCCCTTGAG
>DATFXA010000026.1:0-2712 GCA_035258645.1 Gaiellaceae bacterium | reverse complement strand
GGTCACGGACCGTCAGGACGTGTTGCAGTCCGAGAGGTTCGACCTTGGCGCGCTGGTCGTCGTCCTCCACGAAGGCGCCCACAGCCTCCGAGTGGCGGAGCACGTGCGCGGCCTCCCTCGGCGAGCTGTCGGGGTAGACGGGGGCCGTGATCGCGCCGACGAGCGCAAGGGCGAAGTCGAAGAGCGTCCATTCGAGCCGCGTCCGGCTGAGGATCCCGAAGGCGTCCCCCTTCGAGATCCCGCGCGAGAGGAGCCCGTTGGCCAGCTCGTCGACCGCCCGCGCGGCCTCCTGCCACGAGACCTCACGCCACTGTCCGGGTTCCGTCTCGGCGAGGTATGCCGTGCCCGTCCGAGCCGCCGACACAGCGTCGCGCCACAGCCTGACGACCGTCCGGTTACGCTTTTCGCTCACGCGTCTGACTTTACGGGAGGGATTGAGCCCGGCTCGGCGAAGTTCCTGCACCCCTCTACAATTGGGTAAGCGATGAGAACCATCTGGAACGGATCAATCAGCTTCGGCCTGGTCAACATCCCCGTCGGGATGGCTCTGGCCACGAAGCCGGCTGCCCGCCAGTCGGACGTGTCGTTCCGCATGCTCCACCGTGAGTGCGGGACGCCGATCAAGAACAAGCGCTGGTGTCCCGAGCACGACCGAGAAGTCTCGAACGACGAGATCGTCAAGGGCTGGGAGGTCGCGAAGGGGCAGTTCGTCTTCGTCGAGGATTCCGACCTGGAGGCGCTCGAGACGGCTGATGACTCGCGGACGATCGCCATCACGCGCTTCGTCGAGCTAGACCAGGTCGACCCCATCTACTTTGATCGGACGTACTTCCTGGCGCCGGCCGAGGCCGTTGCGCAGCGCCGGCCGTACGTGCTGCTGCTCGAGGCGATGAAGGAGACGAATACGGCAGCTGTCGGGAAGTTCGTTCGGCAGGGCGCCGAGCACTTCTGCCTGATCCGCCCAAAGGGGAACGCGCTGGCGCTCGAGACGCTCTTCCTGGCCGAGGACGTTCGTTCCCAGGAGGAGATCGAGGAGGCCGTCGAGGAGATCGACGTCAACGACGCCGAGCTCGAGCTGGCTCGCCAGGTGATCGGAAGCCTCGAGGCCGACTTCGACCCGCAGGAGCTCGTGAGCGACTACAGGCGAGACCTGAAGGCGCTGCTGGAGGCCAAACTGGCCGGCGAAGAGATCAAGGCGCCCGAGCCGATCGAGGAAAAGGCTCCGGTGATCGACCTGATGGAGGCGCTGAAGGCGAGCGTGGCCGAGGCGCAGGGCAAGCCGGCCAAGGCCGCCGGCAAGAAGACGAAGGCCGCCTCGTCCGGCGGCTCGCGTCGCAAGGTCGCTGCGCGTAAATAGCTTATTTCGGAGTCTCCCGAGCGAAGCGATGGGAGAAGCCAACCCGCGGAAAGTGCGCAGCACTTTCCGCGGAAAACCTAGTGGTGCTGTGGCATGGCGCCCAGCGCCTGGAGCTGCGCCTGAAACAGGGTCTTGTCGATCTTGCCCTGGTAGATCGGGATCGACTCCTGCACGCAAACCTTGATCACTTCCTGCCGATCGATCCCAAGCTCTTTCGACAGCTCCTCGGGCGTTAGGTGGTTCGCCATGTGACCTCCCCGCGGTCCAACAAAAAACCCGCCTCGCGCTCTCGCGGGGACGGGCTCAGTGAACCGCTCCGATTGTCTTGCCGGCAGGAATCAAAGTTCCCGCCCTCCCAGGTCATCCATGAACCAAAGAATAGTTTCTCAGCGTGACGGACGCAAAGGCGATTCCCGGTTTCGAAGAACGCTTCACCGAGACCAAGGGGTGCAGGCTCCGCTACCTGATCGGCGGGCCCGCCCGGGGCCTACCGATCGTGCTCGTTCACGGCCTCGGCGGCTGCGCCGCGAATTGGGTCGACGTGGCTTCAGTGCTCGCCGAGAACCGGCGCGTGCTCATTCCTGAGCTTCCGGGGCACGGGCTCTCGACTCCGCTTCCCGTCGTACCGAACCTTGCGACCTTCGCGGACCGAGTCGCCCTGGTCGCCGAGCGCGAGCAGCTGCTGCCTGCGGCCTTCGTCGGGCACTCGCTCGGAGCCGTCGTCGCCTTGCGCCTGGCTCTCCGGCGCCCCGACGACGTCAGCGCGGTCGTGCTCGCCGCCGCCGCCGGGATCTCGTCGACGTCCCGCCGCGCCCGCTATGGGTTGCGAATCCTGGGAATCATCGGGCCCCGGCGCTTCGTCGCCCCCTGGGCGGGCTCGGTCGCGGACAGCGCCTTTCTTCGCTGCCTGGTCTTCGGCCATTGGGGCGCGGCCGACCCGCTGATTCTCTCGCCGGCGGCCGTGGCGGGCTTCCTCGAGGGCACGCGGCTGACGAGCGACTCGGTCAGCGCGGCACGTGCGGTTGTGGCCGACGACGTCCGCCCGGAGCTCGACCAGCTCGGCTGCCCGGCCTTGGTCCTCTGGGGCGCCCGAGACAACCAGCTACCACTGGCAGACGGCTTGGAGTTCGCCCGCCGCCTGGACGCACCCCTGCGCGTGATCGGCGACTGCGGCCACCTTTTGATCGGCGAACGCCCGGACATTTGCGCCCGGGCGATTGAAGACTTCCTCGGCTAATCTCTGATTTCCCGGGGTGTGGCGCAGCCTGGTAGCGCGCTCCGTTCGGGTCGGAGAGGTCCCCAGTTCAAATCTGGGCACCCCGATTGGCACGGGGGAAACCGGGTTTCCCCCGTGG
>DATFXA010000025.1:0-12791 GCA_035258645.1 Gaiellaceae bacterium | reverse complement strand
CCTGGTCATCGTCCTGCCCTACTTCGGCGTCTTCATCTACCTCATCGCCGAGCACGATGGCATGGCCGAGCGGAACACGCAGCAGCTGCAGGCTCAACAGGATGTGACGGATCAGTACATTCGCTCCGTCTCAGGGAGCGGAGGCCCAGCCAGTGAGATCGAAACCGCAAAGAACTTGCTCGACTCGGGTGCGATCACGCAGGCCGAGTACGACTCGCTCAAGGCGAAGGCGCTCGGGCAAAGCTGAGCACCTCCGCCTCGCTACCTGGCCCGCGACTACTCGGGCAAACCGCGACGGCGCCACAGCCACCACACGCCGGCGAGCGCCCCGGCGGCGAAGCCGTACCCGATCAGCAGATCGATCACGTAGTGGTTGCCGGTGTAAACGACCGCGAACGACTGGGCGAGCGGGTAGATCAAACCGACGCCCAGAGCCCACCAGCGCCAACGCGTCTTCCACGCGATCGTGACGACGAAGAGGAAACAAAGAAAGGCGTAGCCGGCGTGGAGCGATGGGATCGCCGCGTATGGGTTTGGGTCGATCAGCCTCGAGACCGAGATCGAGTGGTAGCCGTGCGCGCCGGAGGGGTCAGGTGCCGGGTTGTGCGGAATGCGGATCAGACCGGGCAGCAGCCCCTTCTCACCCGCGGCCCACGGCGGCGCCGACGGAAACAGCAGGAAGGTGAGCGCCCCGGCGAACGAGAGCGCGATCATCGTGGCCGCGAACCGGTAGAACAGCGCCCGTCGCTTGACCCACAGGACGAACGCAAGTAGCGGCGGGACGATGAAGTGCAGCCGCGTGACGGCCAGCACGACATGGTCGTACCACTGCTGTGTGCCGTTCCAGAGCCAATGCTGCAGCGACTCGGAGGGAACCGCGCCCCCGAAGAGGACTTTGTCGGCATCCAGTTGGGGTAGGTAGAAGGGGTGCGGCCGCAGGAGATGCGCGATTCCGCGAGACTGCGCGTAGATCACGAGCAACGCGGCAAAGGGAGCGAAATCGAGCAGATAACGACGTCCCCTGCGCAGCACCAGCGCCGGAACGAGCAGCGCGAGCAGATACCGGTCGGGCGTGAGGCCAAGCCCGAACAGCCAAACGGCGATCCCGAGCGAGACGACCAGTCCGCCCGCCGCGATCAGCGCCGTGCGGCGATCCAGGTCCTCTCTCGGTGGTCCCCACTTCTGGGCGGCCTCGCGGTCGCGCTCGCCGTACTCGTACGGCTTCCCTTCTGGCAGGCTCCACTCACCGCCGACGAGGGGGGCTACGCCGAGGTGGCTCGGCTGTGGAGTCACGGCTCGACCCTCTACGGCGGCACCTGGGTCGACCGCCCGCAAGGCCTCATACTCGTTTTTCGCATTCTCCATTTGGTCGGCGGGTCTCCCTTGGCAATGCGTGCAGCCGCAGCGGTGGTCGCGGCGCTAGTCGTGGCCGCGACGATGCTGGTCACCCTCCGGCTGGCCCGCGGGAGGATAACGGCCGTGACCGCAGGGCTGCTGGCTGCAACCGTTGGCGGCTCGCCCTTCATCGAGTCGTTCACGCTCTCAGGAGAACTGCTGGCGTCGCTCCCGGCGGTGCTCTCGCTCCTTTGCTTCTGCGGCTATCTCGAGGGCCGCGAGCGTGCCTTTCGACATAACAGGCTGTTACTGAGTCTCGCGGGCGCCGGGCTGCTGACGGGGATCGCCGTGATGATCAAGCAGTCCGCGTTCGATGCAGGCCTTGCGGCCGTCGTGTACCTGCTCTGGACGGAGCGCAGGCGCGGTCTTGGCCCTGCAGGCGTTCTGATCGGGGCCGCGCTCGTGCCGGTGGCGATCGCCGCGGCCAGCGCGGCTCGGCTCAGCGACTGGCTCTATGCCGTCGTCGGCTATCGCTTCGACGGCGACTCGCTTTTGAACGGTTCCCTGAGCGGACGGGCCCACCAGTTCTGGCTTACGCTGCCGGCTGCCGGGAAGGCGCTTGGACTGCTCGCCGTCCTCGCGGCGGTTGGCTGGAGGCACTCGCCCCTCCTGGCAAGGATCTGGCTGGGCGCCGCGCTCCTCGGCACGCTCGCAGGCGGCAACTTCCATCCGCACTACTACCTCCAGCTCGTCCCCCCGCTGTCGCTGCTCGGGGCGGTCGGCCTGCGCACCCTTTGGCTCTCCGCCCCGCGGGCCGCGATCGCGACCGCAGGCGCCGCCACGGCTGCGACCCTCGCGCTGGCGATCCCCGTCGCCTGGGCGAGCCCGGGCGACCAGGCGGAGACGATCTGGCCGGCCGATCCGCACCTCGTACACGACGGCGCCCTCTCGCGCTACGTCCGCGCGCACACGGGCCCGAGCGACCGCGTGCTCGCCATCTGGGCGGATGCGGACCTCTATTACCTCGCCGACCGCCGCCCTGTCGTGCGCTACCTCTGGTCGCGCAACATCGCGTCGATCCCGGGCGCGCTCAATGACGTACGGCGCGCCCTGGCGACAAGGCGGGCGCAGCTCGTCCTCGTCGTCCAGCCGCCGGCGAAGCTGGATCCGAGCGGCCGCACCGCCGCGTTGCTGCATCGCGAATACCACCGCGTCGCGGCTGTGGCCGGAGCGACCGTGTACGGAGCGCGAGCCCGCTGAGATCCCCCGGACGGGGGGTCAAATGCTGCCGTTGTTGACCAAAGATGAATTTCGTGGACCGAGCGCCTGCGGAGCTCTCCATGCCTCCTACAGGTGGCATCCCGGCGACCGACAACGGTCATCGCGATCGCCGCGATCTCGTCGACTCCTACCGCCGGCTGGCGGACGTTTTCCACCACGTCCTCTCCGAGCAGTCCCTCGACACCCTGCTCGACCGAATCGCGGACACTCTGGCCGAGCTGATCCCGTACGACACGCTCAGCATCTTCGAGGCCAACGAGGCCCAGACCGAGCTCGTTCCCGTGCTGGCGCGGGACCGCTGGGCAGACGAGATCATGCGCAACACGATCGAGTTCGGCGTCGGCCTCGCAGGCTGGGCTGCGGAGCATCGCGAGCCCGTGATGACGAACGCCGCCCACCTCGACCCGCGGATGATGGTCGTGCCCGGCACGCCGCCGGACGAGCGCGAAGCGCTGGTCACGGTCCCGCTGATCGCCCGCGACGCCGTCCACGGCGTTCTCAGCATCTACCGCCTCGGCGAACAAGCAAGCTTCAATAGCGAGGAATTCGAGCTCGCCAAGCGCTTCGGTGACGCGGCGGCGCTGGCTCTCGACAACGCGAAGACCCGGGCCCGGCTCGAGCGCCAGGCCCAAACCGACTCGCTCACCGGCCTCTACAACCACCGCTACTTCCACGAGCACGTGCGCTCGGAGCTGACGCGCGCGAGCAGGAACCGCGATTCCGTGGCGCTGCTGATGCTCGACATAGACGACTTCAAGAAGGTCAACGACATCCATGGCCACGGCGTCGGCGACCAGGTGCTCCGCGAGCTCGCCGCCCAGCTGAAGGCTGCGGTTCGCGCTTCGGATCTGGTCTGTCGCCTCGGCGGCGAGGAGTTCGGCGTCGTCATGGGCTCCTGCGGTACCGAGGACGCTGTCTCGCTTGCAAACCGGCTGACCGAGCGCCTCGAGCAATTCGACTTCGGGCCCGCCGGCAAGATCACCGTCTCGGTCGGGGCGGCCGAGGGGCCGGCCGACGCCTCCAACCCTCGCGAGCTGATCGCCTGCGCGGAGGCGGCGATGATGACCGCCAAGGCCCGCGGCAAGGACCTCATCGTCATCTTCGACGAGTCGACGTTCGAACGTCCGGACACGACCATGGTTGCGAGCTCCCGCGTACGCTCGATCGCGCACCTAAAGATGCTGCAGAGCCTCGCGGGCAAGCTGAACCGCCTCAACGACGTTCGCGAGATCGGGACGGCGATCGCGGACGAGCTGCGAGGCCTGATCGACTACCACAACTGCCGGGTCTCGATCGTTGACGGCGACGAAGTGATCCCGATCGCCTTCCGCGGCGTCCTCTCCTCGCGTGGCGGGGAAGAGGTTGAGTTCCCGCGTTCCAAGGTTGGCGAAGGGATCACCGGTCACGCGGCCGCCGAAGGCAAGTCGCTGCTGATCGGAAACGCGCTCGATTGCGAGTACGCAGTCACGATCCCCGGCACCGAGCCGATCGAGGAGTCGCTGCTCGCGGTCCCGCTCTGTTACGGCTCGCGCGTGATCGGGGTAATCGCGATCTCGAAGCTCGGCTGCGACCAGTTCGACGGAGACGACCTGCGGCTGCTCGAGGTGCTGGGTGGCCATGCTGCTGTAGCGCTCGAGAACGCCAGGCTCTACGAGTCGCAGCGTCGCGAGGCCGAGCACTTCAAGGAGCTGCTCAGGTTCAGCCGCCAGCTGGCGACAGCCGAAGGTTTGCCCGAGGTGCTCCAGCGGACTGCCGAGCTCTCCGCGACGATCCTGGGAGCGCCGAGAACGTCGATCTGGATGCAGGACGCTCACACGCAGGAGCTCGTCTCGGGCGCCGCGTTTGGCTTCGAGCCCGACCGTTGGGAACGGATCCTCGCTCTGCGGATTCCGCCGGAGCGCCTCGGGCCGCTTGCCGGCCGAACCGAGCCCTTCGTCCTCGACGGCACATCTGCGGCGACGCTGCACGGCGCCCCCAGGCTCGACGACGGAACGGCCTTCGCGGTCGCGCCTATAAACCTCGACGGTGAGCGCCTTTGCTGCATCGTCGCCGCGATTCCGCCCGAAGGCCCTCGCCAGCTCGACGAGGATCACGTCGCGCTGCTCGCAGGGCTTGCGCACCAGGCGAAGCTGGCGATCACCAACGCCGACACGTACCAGAACCTGGAGGCGACTTTCGTCTCCACAGTCTCGGCCCTCGCCAACGCGCTCGAAGCGAACGACGAGTACACCTCGTCGCACACGCGCTGGATCACGGACACCGCCCTCAAGGTCGGCGCGACGCTCGGCTTCGACTCCAAAGGGCTGAAGCAGCTCGAGCTGGGCGCGCTCTTCCACGATATCGGCAAGATCGGAATCCCGACGAGCATCCTGCTGAAGCCCGGGCCGCTGACACCTGAGGAGCGGCGGATCATGCAGCAGCATCCCGAGCTCGGGGAGAAGATTCTGGCGCCGATCGAGCGGCTCGCAGAGGTGCGCTCGATCGTGCGGGCCTGCCATGAGCATTACGACGGACGGGGCTATCCCGACCGGCTCTCGGGCGACGAGATCCCATTGGAGTCGCGGATCATCTTGGTCTGCGACGCGTTCCACGCAATGACGACCGACAGGCCGTATCGGAAGCGCCTGCCGGTCCAGGAGGCGTGCAACCGGTTGCGCAAGGCGGTCGGGACGCAGTTCGATCCGACTGTTGTCGAGGTCTTCCTCGCGCTGCGCGACGAGGTCTGGGCACCTCCGGCGACTCCCGAGCTGCTCGCCTCGTAACGAGGAGGGTTTGGCGGAAACGGTCTGTGCCGCCGGGGTGCAGTCTCCGCCAAACCCTCCTAAAATCCGGCGCTCATGACGAGTGACCGGACGCCTGCTCAGATCCTGGCCTTCGTGATAGGCGTGGGCTTCATCCTCGTCGGGGTCCTCGGCTTCATTCCGGGGATCACCTCGCACCTCTACGGAGGACTCGACTTCGCGGGTCACAACTCCAAAGCCGAGCTCTTCCACGTCTTCCAGGTGAGCTGGCTGCACAACTTCGTCCACATTGCCTTCGGGCTCGTCGGACTCGCGTTCGCGAGCTCACCGGCGACCGCCCGCCTTTATCTGATCGGCGGCGGCGTGGTCTACCTGCTGCTGTGGTTCTACGGGCTGCTGATCGACCAGGCCGGCGGCGCGAACTTCGTCCCGTTCAATACCGCCGACAACTGGCTGCATTTCGCGCTCGGCGCCGGGTTGATCGTGCTCGGCTTCGCAACGACGCGGTCACGAGAGCTCGCCCCCGCCACCTGACCCAGGCGTGCACACGATCGACGTGCTGCGGATGCTGGACGAGGCCGCGGCCGACGCGGACATACGGCCCGCGCTCGCCCTGGTCGCGGCGCCCGAGCCACTCATCGAGCCCGGCGAGCTGACGACGGCGCTGCGTCGCGCGATGCTCTTGCTCGCCGCCGGCGGCGACCCGCATCGCGAACTCGAGCTGAACGGCCGAGCCGTGGCGTCGCTGGCCGCCGAGCTCGACCGCCCGGAGCGGCGAGCAGCGGTGAGCCGCGGGCTGGAAGGGCTGCGCGCCGACGCAGCCGGTCTCACCAACGTCTCCCCCGCTCTCGAGGATTTGCTGCTCGACGCGGAGCTCGCGTGGCAGGCCTACGCCTGCGCCCTGCTGGCCGACGAGCTCGAAGAAGAAGCCTAGAACCAGGCCGGCGAGGCGACTCCCCCAAAACGAGGGATCCCGGCTACAGCGGCGCGCCCGGCTGTCCGATACGCAAACCGTGCGGCAAATTCTTCCCAAGAGAGGGGTCTCTTTCGTGCGTACTCGTGCGCTGGTGCTCCTGCCGACTCTGGCGTTTGCGGCTTTGCTTGCCGCTCCCGCGTCGGCGTCGCAGCTCGTCAACCGCGACGTCCGCAACATCCAGCTGGCCGTCAACAACAAAGGCGAGGCCCTCGTCAGCTACCGGACCGTGCGCGGCCAGAAGCAGCACGTCCTCGCGTGGGGCGCCGTCAACGCACGGCAGCCGAACCGGACGCTCAGACAGCAGCGGTTCAAGCTCGACTACGCCGGCGGCTGGCGCAAGTACCACAAGCTCTATTGGATGACTTTCCGCAATAGCTGCGGCGCCTACGACGGCCCGGCCATCCCTTGGATGGTGACGGGATGCAAGGCGCCTGACGGCAGCTACTGGGCGCTCCAGAAGTGGCAGGTGCAGCTCCCCGACCTCGGGTTCACGCCCTGGACTACGGGGCTCCGACAGTGGGAACTCCATCTCTCGCACTGGACGACCGACCTCGCCAAGCTAGAGGTCTGGCAGGACTGGATCTATCACGGCCGCTTCCACCATTTGTTCGGGCGCTACACGTATCTCGGCAAACCTGTCTACGGGTTCGGCACGACTCACTTCGGCGCCCCGACCGACGGCTACGGCCGGCTGCTGTACCTCGACACCCACAACTCGGCGTACGGCTCGGGCTGGAAGCGCGAGAACTCCTTCGTCGCGCACAACCCGACCGGCGTCTTTTGCTACGGCTTCTTCAAGCACAACGCCGGCGCGGGCGGGTACGCGCATCCGCCGGGCTTCACGGGCCAGCGGCCGATGGGCAACGGCGACATGTACCGGATCACTGCCGCCGGCCCCGGCGTCACGCCAGACGTGACGTGGAGTGACCGAGGCCTGCACGACTTCAGCGCCGCCAACGCAGACGATGTCGCGTTCGAAACCGCGATGAACTCGCAGCTCGACTCGATCCTCAACGGCGACAGACTCTGCCGGCAGCACTAGCGAGATAGGCTCGCCGCCGTGCCCGACGGCGAAGAGCTTCGTGAGCTGATGCGCCGGTTTCCGGCCGGTGTCGCGATCGTGAGCGTCGACCTCGAGGGCGAGCGCATCGGCCTGACGGTTGGCACATTGATTCCGCTCTCGCTGGAGCCGGCGCTCGTCGGCTTTGCCGTCCGGCGGGAGGCGGCGCTGCACGAGCTCTTGCGGCGTTCTGCCGCGTTCGGGGCCAGCCTGCTAGCCGACGGCCAGGAGGCCGTGGCGCAACACTTCGCGCGCGGCGTGCCTCCGATCGCGCTGTGGGAGGGAATCGACGTTCGTGACGGCGAGGGCGCACCGCTCGTCGCGGGAGCGATCGGTTGGCTCAGGGGCAGGGTCGCTTCCGAGGTTCCCGCCGGCCAGGACACCTTCTTCGTCGGCGAAGTGCTGTCCGTCGAGCAAGGCGCTCGCGAGCGGCCGCTCGTGTACGTCGACCGGGGCTACGTCACCGCGTGACAGAAGCGGTTGTCTTCGACCTCGACGGTGTCCTGCTGGACAGCGAGCAGGTCTGGGACGAGGTACGCGAGCAGCTCGTCAAGCAGAGTGGCGGGCGCTGGCACGACCGTGCCCAGACGGACATGATGGGAATGAGCTCGGTCGAGTGGTCGAAGTACATGCACGACCAGCTCGGCCTCGCGGAAGCACCGGCGGAGATCTCGGCCGAAGTCGTCCGGCGACTCGAGGAGCGCTACCGGCGCCGGCTCCCACTGATCGACGGCGCCCGTGAGGCGGTCGAGCGTCTCGCCGCACGGTGGCCGCTCGCGCTGGCCTCCTCCTCAAACCGCGAGGTGATCGACCTGGTGCTCAACCTGAGCGGCCTTGCGCCGTTCTTCCGCGTGACCGTCTCGTCGGAGGAGGTCGCGCGCGGAAAGCCGGCGCCCGACGTCTACCTCGAGGCGGCGCGGGAGCTCGGCGTCCAACCCGAGTCCTGCGCCGCGATCGAGGACTCGCGCAACGGGATCCGTTCGGCGAAGGCCGCCGCGATGCACGTGATCGCGATTCCGAACCCGCACTTCCCGCCGGGCGACGACGCGCTGGCCCTCGCGGACGTCACCGTCCGGTCGCTCACGGAGCTGACGCCTTCTATCGTCGAATGAGCCTGCAGCGGCGCGGGTGCACCCGGCAGGCCTCGCGCAGCCGCGGCGGCGGCTTCATCGACGCCTGCGGCGGCGCGATCACCTGGTAGGCCCAGGGCCTCGTGCCCACGTCGGGGGCGAAGTCGTAGGCGGGGTCAGACCCGGTCGCGGCGCCGGCGCCGATCCGGAAGTCGAACCGGTTTGCCCCTCCGAGGTCCCGGCGATTCGCTTTCAGGCTCAGGGTCGAAGCTGCGAAGGAGCCTGAGAACGAGGCCGGGCGCCGGCTGAAGTCCCAGCTCCCTCGAACGCACCGGCCGAAGACGTAACGGCCTCCTACCGCATCGAGCGCGTACTCGGCGCCGAAGGTCCCGCGCGCGCAGCCGGTGCCGGTCCTTCCGTCGGCGTCGACGAAGACCGAGACCAGATCGGTCGAGGCGAGCGCCACGCGATTTGGAATCGAGACTCGGAAAACGACGTTGGCTGCGTCGTCATTGGCGACCTGAACGTTCGTCAGGTCGGGAGCCGCCGGAGCAGCGTCGGCCGTTTCGTCTGTGTACGGCGAGCTGTTGGAAGCCCCGGCCAGCGGTGCGAGCAGCAGCAGGCACGTCGTCGCGACCACGCCAAGCGCCCACCTTGCTCCGCACAAAGTCCCCTCCCCTTCTTCGCCCCGCTCTCATTGTGGTCGGAGCGGCTGCAAAAGCAAGCTCAGCCCACACGGCCAAGCAGAACGCAGGCGTTGTGTCCGCCGAGGCCCATCGCGTTCGAGAGCGCGACCTTCGCGTCGGCGTCGCGCGCCTCGTTCGGGACGTAGTCCAGGTCGCAGACCGGATCCGGGTGCTCGTAGTTGATCGTCGGCGGCAGCTTGCCCTCGTGCAGGGCCAGAACGCACATCAGCGCCTCGATCGCGCCGGCCGCGCCAAAGCAGTGGCCCATCATCGACTTCGTCGAGGACACGGCGAGCTCGTAGGCGTGCTCACCGAAGACGTCCTTGATGGCCTTCGTCTCCGCAGCGTCACCCAGCGGGGTCGAGGTTCCGTGGGCGTTGATGTAGCCGACGTCCTCAGGCTCGACGCCCGCGCGGTCGATCGCCGCGCGCATCATCTCCCCGACGCCGATGGCCTCAGGCTCGGGCTGGGCCATATGATGGGCGTCGTTCGAGGTCCCGTAGGAGAGCACCTCGGCGTAGAGAGTCGCGCCTCGCGCTCGAGCAGCCTCGAGCTCCTCCAACACGAGCACGCACGCGCCCTCCCCCATCACGAAGCCCGCCCGGGTGGCATCAAAGGGCCGCGAGGCACGGGACGGTTTCTCGTCTTCGGCGGCCAACCCGCGCATGGCGACGAAACCGGCGAGGATGATCGGCTGGATCGCGGCCTCAGTGCCACCGGCCAGCATTGCGTCCGCGTCTCCGCGCTTGATCAGCTCGGCGGCCTCGCCCACGGCATGCGATCCGGTCGCACAGGCCGAGACGGGCGCGTAGTTCGGCCCCTTGATCCCGAGCGAGATGGCTAGCTGGCCGCTCGCCGCGTCGACGAGCACGCTGGGGATGAAGCTCGGTGAGACCCGCTCGTAACCACGCTCGCGGAGAATCTCGCCCTGACGCATGATCCCTGCGATTCCGCCGATCGCAGAGCCGAAGGCGATCCCGACACGGCTCGGGTCGAACCCGTTCAGGCCGGCGTTCTCGACCGCCTCTTTGCCCGCCGCGAGCGCGAGCAGAACGTTGCGGTCGAGCTTGCGCTGCTCCTTCGGCGAGGCGACGTCCGTCGGGTCGAAATCCTTGACCTCCGCCGCGACCCGCACGGGATAGTCGCCCGCGTCGAACGCCTGGATCCAATCGATTCCGCTCTCACCGGCGAGGGCCGCTCGCCAGGTTTCTGGCGCGGAGTTCCCAAGCGGTGTGACCGCTCCGAGGCCGGTGACGACGACTCTGCGCATGACTGCGCATTAGACCTGCCTCGGTCTACCTGGGGTTGCTATTGAGCCCGCCGCTCGGACTAGGCTGCCGACGACGTGCCGCCCCGGAACCTTCCCTTCCCGCCGATGGAAGCCGAGCTCGTGACCGAGCTTCCCGACGGCGACTGGCAGTACGAGCCCAAGTGGGATGGCTTTCGCGGGGTGATGGAGAACCTGAAGGGCGAGCTGGCCGTCTGGAGCCGAAACGCCCGGCCGCTACTCCGCTACTTCCCGGAGCTGCGCGCGGTCGGCGAGTTGTTGCCACCCGACTCGGCGCTCGACGGCGAGATCGTGATCGAGCGTGACGGAGTGCTCGACTTCGACGCCATGCAGCTGCGTCTACACCCCGCTGAGAGCCGGATCCGCAAGCTCTCGGCCGAGATCCCGGCGGAGTTCATCGCGTTCGACCTCCTGCGCTGGAAGGGCGAGCCCGTCGACAAGCTGCCGCTGAAGCAGCGGCGGGCCAAGCTCGAGCGAGTCGGCAAGAAGTTCCGGCTCTCGCCGAAGACCCGCGATCCAGACCAGGCGCGCGACTGGCTCCAGCGCCTCGAGGCGGCCGGCCTCGACGGCGTCGTCGCGAAGCGGCTCGACGCCCCCTATCTCCCGGGCTCACGTGACGGGGTCGTGAAGGTGAAGCCGTATCGAACGGCGGACTGCGTGATCGTCGGCTTTCGCTGGAGCGAGAAGGCCGAGGGCCGGATCTCGACGCTGTTGCTGGGGCTCTACGACGACAAGGGCGGTCTCGACTTCGTCGGGCACTGCTCCGGCTTCCCGGCACCCGTGCGGCGCGAGCTAGAAGACCAGCTCCCGAAGCTGCGCGCGCCGGGCTCGATCAGCGGCGACAGGGTCCCCGGCGGACAGAGCCGTTGGACCCGCGGGAAGGAGCTCGACTGGAACCCGGTCAAGCCGAAGCTCGTCTGCGAGGTGCGCTACGACAAGCTGGAGAAAAACCGCTTCCGGCACGGCACTCGCTTCATCCGCTGGCGGCCGGACAAGGATCCGAAGGACTGCACCTGGCGCGAGGTCAGGCCCCCGCGGCGCGCCGACGACCTGACTGTGCCCACCCTTCTGGCCGGCTAGGCCAGGAGCTGTCGTCGAAACTGTTCGGGTCGGCCGGGTCGAGCCCCAGCGTCTCGAACCGCAACGACAACGCCGCCTTGTGCCGCCACATCCCTTCGGTGGGATCGCCGACCTTCGCGATCCGCGCAAGCATCGTCTCCAGCGTGAATGCGGCCGGATCGACGCCCGGCACCTCCTGCCAGCGAAGGGGAGCCGACGCACGGGCATCCGGCGTCGGCCGGATCGAATAGGCGGCGGCGATCGTCCGGTCGCGGGCGTTCTGGCCGTAGTCGACGAAGACGCCCTCGCGGTCGGCGACCTTCCACGTCGTCGTAGCCACGCGCTGGTCGCCGACCCGCCGCTCGACCTCCTGGGCAACAGCCTTGGCGAAACGCCGCACCTCTGGGAACGGCAACTCGGGCCGAATCGGGCTCAGAATGTGGAATCCCGTCGAGCCTGAGGTCTTCGGATAGCTGGGCAGTCCGAGCTCGTCCAGCACGTTCTTCACGACGAGCGCGATCACGAGCACGTGCTCCCACTGGCCCTCGGTTGTCGGGTCGAGATCGATCAGCATGTAGTCGGGCCGCTCGATGTCGTCGACGCGCGAGTGCCAGGTGTGCAGCTCGATGCAGCCGAGGTTGATCACCCAAGCAAGCGCCGCGGCGTTGTCGATGACGGCGAACGTCGTCGAGTGGCCGCTCGGGAAGCGCACGAACTGCTCGCCGACGTAGTCGGGGTGCGGAGGCACGCGCTTCTGGTGGAAGAAGTCTCCCTCGACGCCGTTCGGGTACCGCTTCATGTGAAAGGGGCGCCGGCGTATGTGGTGGAGCGCGCAGGGCGTAACGTCGAGGTAGTACTGGACGAGGTCGCCCTTCGTGAGTCCGCGCGCCGGAAAGAAAAGCTTCTCCGGGTTGGTGATGTTGACGTCGCGGCGGCCGACTCGCATGTGCGTCCTAACTTACGCCCAGAAAGGGAGAAGCCCGCCTAAGGGGCGGGCTTCGTAATTTGCCGGGAGGGAGAATTCGAGGGGAGAATTCGAGGGGAACCGGCCTCTTCAGCATGCATCGAGGCTGGCCGCGGCGCGTACCCCTGAAGGGTGATCTTTGGCACGGGGAAACCTTGTTTCCCCCGCGAGCCCCCCTTCTTCTTGGACACGCGACAGACAAAACCCGGAAAACGCTCCGCTATCCTCCGGGCTGGACCCGGAGAAGTGGCCGAGTGGCTGAAGGCGGCGCCCTGCTAAGGCGTTAGGTGGGGGAATCCCTGCCTCGAGGGTTCGAATCCCTCCTTCTCCG
>DATFXA010000024.1:0-15422 GCA_035258645.1 Gaiellaceae bacterium | reverse complement strand
GCCGGGCCGCACGGGGATCGGATCGTGGATCGGATCAACCCCGGCATAGGTCATCGCCAGCTCGCGGGTCCCGTGCAGGCGTTCGATGATCTTCTCGGCACCAAGGTGGCGCATGTCGAGGAGGACGTTGCCGTCGACGCCGCGGCCCTCGTTGATCTCGGTCTGCTCGGCACGCGAGATGACGTCACGAGAGGCGAGCTCCATCGCGTTCGGTGCGTAGCGCTTCAGAAACCGGTCACCCTCGGAGTTCAGAAGGAAGGCGCCCTCGCCCCGCGTTCCCTCGGTGATCAGGATCCCGGTCGGCGCCAGCGTCGTTGGGTGGAACTGCATCATCTCCATGTCCTTCAGCGGCACGCCTGCACGGAGCGCCATCGTCATCCCGTCGCCGGTGCAGGCGTAGGCGTTCGTCGTTCCGACGTAGAGCCGCCCTGCACCGCCGGTGGCCAGGATCACCGTCTTGGCGCCGATCGACTTCAGGCCGCCGTTCAGCAGATCCCAGGCGATCACGCCCTGACAGCGGTCGTCGTTGATCACGAGCTGCCAGGCGAAGTACTCCTCGTAGGTCTGGATGTCGCGCTTCATCACCTGCTCGTAGAGGACGTGAACGAGCACGTGGCCCGTGATGTCGGCGGCGTAGGCCGTGCGCGGCTCACCGGCGGCGCCGAAGGGGCGCTGGGCGATTCGACCGTCCTCGGTGCGCGAAAAGACGGCGCCCCAGTGCTCGAGCTGGTAGACGTCGTCGGGCGCCTCGTCGCAGAGCACCTGGATGGCGTCCTGATCGCCGAGGTAGTCGGAGCCCTTGACGGTGTCGAAGGCGTGCTTCTCCGGATCGTCGTCGGAGGCGTTGCCGAGCGCCGCGTTGATCCCCCCCTCGGCCGCGCCGGAGTGGCTGCGTACCGGGTGGATCTTGGAGAGAAGCGCGACATCGGCACCTGCGTCGAAAGCCTCGATCGCGGCGCGCATTCCGGCGCAACCGGCACCGACGATCAGCACGTCGTGCTTCGCTTCCACGTGCTCGGACGCTATCGGATGCGGCTTGGCCTGGGCTTCGTTGCAGGAGCGGCAATCGCCCGCCCCGGAGCGGGCGATTGCCGCAACGATCACTTATGGGCAGCGAATGCGCCGTTCGGCGGCGCAGCGGTCGCGGCCGCGCCCACCGTCCGCATAATCGCGGCCGCCGTTGCCGTTGAGCACGTCGCCGGCGCCGAGCCCGACCAAGCGATCGGCTCCGCCCTCGCCCTCGAGCCGGTTCGCGCCGCTCGTGCCGAGCAAGCGGTCGGCGTGCTTGGAGCCGTCGACGTCCTCGAAGTGAGAGAGCGTGTCGGTGCCCCAGCCGACGGCTTTGCCCGTGCCGAGGTTGACCACGACACCGGTCGGTGAGTCGTAGTACATCGCGACGTCACGTCCCGGGCCGCCGTCGATGGTGTCATTGCCCGCGTCGCCGCTAACGAGGTCGCTACCGCCGCCGCCCTTGATCGTGTCATTTCCGTCTTCGCCAGAAATCAGGTTCATGCGGGCATCCCCGGCGATCACGTCGTCGAAGTCGGACCCGACCACTGAATTCACGTTTGCGAGCGTGTCGGTGCCGTCCCCGCTCGCGGTCCGGGTCGTGAGATCCACTGCAACCGGCCCGGGAGAGTCCTCGAAGATTGCGATTGCGATGGCGGAATCCCCGCCGTCGATCCAGTCGTCTCCCGCTCCGCCGTCGATTCCAGCGAACAACCCATCGGCTGCGTCGACCCTGTCGTTCCCGTCGCCGCCGCAGACCAGGTCGTCCCCATCATGCGCATTGATCACGTCGTTGCCGCCGAGCGCCACGATCACGTCGTCGCCGCTCGTGCCTGCGAGCAGGTCGTCGCCCTCCGTCCCGACGATCGTGGCCTTCTCGCCGAGGCATGTGGGCACGGAACCCGCCGGCGCCCCGGCCGCGATCCCCAGAAGCCCCGTCGCCGCCGTTGCCGCCACCAGCGCCACCTTCAGCCTGCCTGTCATCACGCCCTCCTTGGCCCCGCTCGGATTGCCTCGGTTCGGCCGAACCTAGGCGGGCGCTGTTAACCGCCGATCAGCAGCTTGTAACGATTGCGGCAGAAAAGGTTTGGATTCTGGTCAGAGGCGCGGGCCTGCGGCGACCACATCCGGCCCGGCGTCGTCCACGAACTGATCGAAGTTGTCGCGGAACATCTGCGCCAACTCGCGCGACTTGCGGTCGTACGCCTGGGGATCGCGCCAAGTCGAACGCGGGTCGAGCAGCCGCGAGTCGACATCCGGTACAGACGTCGGAACCTCGAAGCCGAACAGCTCGTCGGTTCTGTACTCGGCCGCAGCCAGGTTGCCGGAGAGGGCGGCGCGCAGCAGCGCCCGCGTCGCGGCGATCGGCATCCGCTTGCCCTCGCCGAACGGGCCGCCGGTCCAGCCGGTGTTGACGAGCCAGACGGTCGCGCCGTGGCGATCGAGCCGCTCGCCGAGCATGTCCGCGTAGACGGCAGGTGGCTGCGTCAGGAAAGGCGCGCCGAAGCAGGCCGAAAACGTCGGCTGCGGCTTGGTGACCCCGATCTCGGTACCGGCGAGCTTCGCCGTGAAGCCGGAGAGGAAGTAGAACTTCGCCTGTTCGCGCGTAAGGCGCGCGATCGGCGGGAGGATCCCAAACGCGTCCGCGGTCAGGAAGACGACGGAGCTCGGGTGGCCGGCCCGCTTGGTCGGCAGCGCATTCGCGATCTGCTCGAGCTCGTAGGCGGCACGCGTGTTCTCGGTCTTCGAGTCGTCGTCGAGGTCGAGCACCCCACGGTCGTCGACGATCACGTTCTCGAGCACCGTGCCGAAGCTATGGGTCGTCTTGTAGATCTCGGGCTCCGCCTCTGGCGAGAGGTGGATCACCTTCGCGTAGCAGCCGCCCTCGATGTTGAAGACTCCGTTGTCCGACCAGCCGTGCTCGTCGTCGCCGATCAGGTGGCGCTCGGGATCGGCGGAAAGCGTCGTCTTGCCGGTCCCGGACAGGCCAAAGAAGATCGCGACGTCATCCTCGTCGCCGATGTTCGCGGAGCAGTGCATCGAGAGGACGCCCTCGAGCGGCAGCCGGTCGTTCATCAACGTGAAGATTGACTTCTTGATCTCCCCTGCGTAGAAGGTTCCGCCGATCACGATCTCGGCCCGGGTGAGGTGCGTCACCACGAAGGTCGAGCTGCGGGTGCCATCCTCCTCCGGCTCTGCTTCGATGCCTGGGGCGTGGAGGATGAGCGCGTCGGGCTCGAAGTCGTCCAGCTCCTCCTCGGTCGGCTCGACGAAGAGGGTCTTCGCGAAGAGTGCGTGCCACGGGCTGTAGGTGATCACCCGAACGCCCAGCCGGTGCGCCGGATCGGCGCCGGCGAAGGAATCGACAACGTAGAGGTCCTGGTGCTCCAGGAAGGAAGTGGCCTTCTCGCGGAGCCCGTCGAATTGCTCCTCGCTCAGCTCCTGATTGACCGTGCCCCACCAGACCCGGTCCTCCGACCCGGGCTCGCGCACGAGGAACTTGTCCTTCGGCGAGCGGCCTGTGTGGCGTCCGGTGTCGACGACGAGCGGCCCGCCTTCGGCGAGCCGGCCCTCGTCTCGGCGCAGCGTGTGGGTGTAGAGGACTGAGGTCGAGGGATGAAGGTAGACGCGGCCGCCGGCGTCGATTCCGTGCTCGCCGAGGTCGATGCGCCCCTCGGCTCCGATCGTCAATGCCACGCCGTGTCTCCTTTCCGATGGCGCAAAAACAAGACCCAGCTCTCGCGGGTCGGACGCCATATCGTACGCATGCTGCCGATCTGCGGCTGCTTGTACCGTGGCCGCGTGGACCTCCGGCCGCCCGACCCACATCTGTCCGACGGGGCCGTGTCGCTGCGACCGTGGACGCTCGAAGACGTGCCGGCGATCGCGGCGGCCTGCGACGACGTCGAGATTGCCCGCTGGATCCATCAGCTGCCGAGCCCGTATCGCGAGAGCGATGCTCGCGAGTACGTGCTCTCGACCGTCGTCGCCTGGAACGACGGGCTCGGCGCCTTCTTCGCGGTCGTCGACTGCGGCTCCGGCGATGTCGTCGGCTCGATCGCGCTGCACGTCATCGATCGCGAGCTCGAGAACCTCGAGGTCGGCTACTGGACGGCTGCGCCCGCGCGCGGGCGCGGGCTGACGACCCGGGCGCTGGTTCTGCTGTCGGGGTGGGCCCTGCGCGAAGCCGGCGCCCAACGCGTCCAGCTTCGAGCGGACGTCCGCAATACGGCGTCGCTCCGAGTCGCCGAAAAGGCGGGGTTCGCGCGCGAGGGCACGCTTCGGGCGAGCGGCGTCAACGCACGGGAGGGCAGGCGCGTCGACTACGCCGTCTTCTCGCTCCTGCCGGAAGAAGTCCGGTAGAGGCTTCGGCCGCAAGATCGCGAAGTCGCGCTTTCGTGGACGACCGAGTGACAAGGTTCCTCGAGAGCCCCGCGCTCTCGGACTCTACGCGCCGCGCGTACGGCGTCGACGTGCGCCAGTTCTGTACCTGGCTCACCGAGCGCGGCCTGGCGCTCGACGATGTCGACGTTCGCTCGTTCTCCGACTACGCATCCGACCTCGGCCGCCGCCGGCCAAAGCTCGCTCCCGCGACGATCGCCAGGAAGCTAGCCGCCGTGCGCGCACTCGTCCGCTTCGCGCTGGGGCCCGACCGGGTCCCGGATGCCTCGTTCGCACCGAAGCGCCCGCGGCGGCTGCCGGAGGCACCGAGGTCGGAGGAGGTCGACTCGGAGCTCGAGGGCCTCGAGCGCGACGGGCCACTCGGCCTCCGAAACCGTGCTCTCGGCGAGCTCGTCTACTCGGCCGGGCTACGAAGCCGCGAAGCCGTCGACCTTGACCTCGGCGACGTCGACTTCGAGCAGGAGTTGGTCCACGTGCGGGGCAAGGGCGGCAAGGAGCGCATGGTTCCCCTCGGCGAGGAGGCCGCCCACTGGCTGGCGCGGTATCTGCAAAAGGCGCGTCCCGACCTGGCGAAGGGCGCCGACAACGCGCTCTTCCTCTCCGTTCGTGGACGCCGCCTCGACACCAGCACGCTGCGGCGCCTCCTCCCGCACCCACACCGGATGCGGCACGCGTTCGCGACCCACCTGCTTGAGGGCGGTGCCGACCTGCGGACGATCCAGGAGCTGCTCGGTCACAGCTCGCTCTCGACGACGCAGATCTATTCGCACGTCGACGGCCGGCGGCTCCGCCGCGTGTACGACAGGTCCCACCCCCGGTCGTAGCTCCTCGCGCCTGCCCCGCGCCCGGTGGCCGAGCGCCCAGCCCCACCCATGGGTGGGGCTCATCCCTCCTCCCTCGACGGCGACGATACCGCGGCCCGGCGCACGTGTCTGCGCCTGAACGGCTCCGATTTGGACCGACCGCAGCCCGTCGATCGTCGCAGGCAATCGGCCGCGCGCACCGAAGTCCCATCGGATGGCCACGACCGCGAGAGACCCGGATCTCGAGGGCTTTCTCGCGCTGTTGGCCGCGACGCGGGCGGAACGGACGGTGGACGCGTACCGGCGCGATCTCTATGACCTCGGCTCGCGCCTCGGGAAGCGGCTCGCAACGGTCACCACGGAGGACCTCGAGCGCTACCTTGCCGAGTTGCGGGCCGAGGGCCGATCGCCGGCGACGATCGCGCGGCGAACGGCGGCGGCCCGGTCGTTCTTTCGCCACCTCGTGCTCCTCGGGGCGCGGAGCGACAACCCGGCGGCCGCGGTGGCGCTACCGCGCAAGGCCCGAAGGCTCCCGCGCACACTTTCCCCGTCGGAGGCCGAGCGGCTGATCGACGCAGCCGCCGGGACGACGCCGCGCGCGCTCCGCGACCGCGCCCTCGTCGAGCTCCTCTACGGCGCGGGGCTGCGAGTTGGCGAGGCCGTCGGGCTCGGGAAGACTGACGTCGACCTCGAGCAACGGCTCGTGAGGGCGACCGGCAAGGGTTCGAAGGAGCGAGTCGTCCCACTGGGGCGCCCCGCCGCGGACGCCTTGCGGCGCTACCTCTCGCGCGGCCGGCCCCACCTCGATCGCCGGCACCGGCCGGAGCTCTTCCTCAACGCCCAGGGCGGCGGACTGACCCGCGCCGGCGTGTTCCTCGTCCTGCGCCGCCTCGCCGAGAAGGCCGGCCTCGAGCCCGAGCGCGTCCACCCCCACCTGCTCAGGCACTCGTTTGCGACGCACCTGCTCGAAGGCGGAGCCGATCTCCGCAGTGTCCAGGAGATGCTCGGCCACGCCGATCTCGCGACGACGGAGCTGTACACGCACGTCAGCGACCGCCGCCGCCGGGAGCTCTACTTCAGCGCTCACCCCCACGCGCGGCGACGCGGGGTTTCAAAGAAGTGAAAACTGTCGAGAACCAGGAATGGCGCTCGAGCCGCATGTCCTGGGCCTTTTCGGCTCGACCGTCTGCGTCGCCCTCCTGATGACCCTCTCGGGAATCCACAAGAGCCTTCTGGGCTGGAAGGACGTGCGTCGCTGTCACTCGTGTGGGAGGCAGCTGCGGAGCGGCTGCACCTGCCGCTAGCCGGCTAGCGGCCTTTTTTCTTCAGCAGATCGGCAACGCGCTTGGAGGCGGCCCTCAGCTCGCGATCCGCGTCGTCGTCTCCGGCCAGGCCTTCGAGGATGACGATCGTGTCGCGCTGGGGCGACCCGTTCTTGAGAACCATCACGGCAAGCCTGCGCACGGCCGGATTCTCCTCGCCGTCCGACAAAAGCCGGTGGAGGAGCGGCCGGTCTGCATTGACATCGCCTGGGTGATCTCGAGAGAGAAGCTCGAGCGCGAGCAGAGCCGAGCCGCGGGAGGCCGGGCTCTCGTCCTCGAGGCCTCGCCGAAGCAGCTCGAGCTTCTGCCGGAATCGGAACTGCCCGATCGCTCGGTACGCGACGGCGCGTTCGCGGTAGTCCTGGCTCCGGACCGCGGACTCGATCTCCTCGCCCCACTGCGACCGGAGTTGGGCGAGCTCGACTTCCGAGCCTTGTAGCGCGAGGTCGTCGGCCTGGGCGGCGGCCTCGGCGAGGGTCAAGAGACCGACTGGAGCGAGCGAGTCGGGGGCCCGACGTAGCGTGCAGACGGCCGGAAGAGCCGGCCCGTGCGCTTCTGCTCGAGAATGTGCGCCGACCAGCCGGCGACGCGGGAGCACGCGAACATCGCCGGCGCGAGCTGCGGCGGGATCTCGGCGACATCGAGGACGATCGCCGAGTAGTACTCGACGTTGGTCGCCAGCACGCGCTCGGGATGCCGTTCCTGCAGCGCCTTCAGCGCGGCCTGCTCGAGCTCCTCGGCCAGCTCGACCTGGGGTGAGCCGAGCTCCTTCGCCGTGCGCTTGAGAATCCGCGAGCGCGGGTCTTCGGCGCGGTAGACGCGATGGCCGAAGCCCATTATCCGCTTTCCGCTCTCGAGGGCCTCTCGAACCCAGCGCTCAGGATCGCCCATCTGTTCCACTTCCTGGAGCATCGGCTTCACGTACGCAGGCGCCCCTCCGTGCAACGGCCCGGACAGCGCGCCGACGGCCGACGAAAGCGCAGCGCCGCAGTCAGCGCCCGTCGAAGCAGTCACGCGGGCTGTGAAGGTGGACGCGTTGAGCCCGTGCTCGGCCGTGCAGATCCAGTACGTGTCGATCGCCTTGGCGGCGCGCGGGTCGGCCTCGCCGCGCCAGCGGAGCAGGAACTTCTCCGCCGCCGTCTGTCCCTGGGCGACGACCTCGTCGGGAACGGCATCGGTCTTCCCGTCTGCCACCCGGGCGGAGCGCGCGACGATGGCCATCATCTCCGCCGAGAGCCGGCCGAGGTCGTCTCGCGCCTGCACGTCGGAGATCTCGTTTAGCTTGCCGAGCCCCCAGACGCCCGAGAGGCGCGCGGTCTCGGCCTGTAAGTCGGACGGAGCATTACCCGTCAAGGCGGCCGGCTCGTAAGGCTCGGGGTCGGGCATCCTCGAGTCGAGGTCGTCGTCGACGAGCAGCCCCCAGACGTTTTCGTACGGATAACGCCCAACGAGCTCCTCAATGTCGATGCCGCGGTAGCGGAGCGAGCCCCCTTCGCGGTCGGGCTCGGCGATCTCCGTCTCGACGGCGACGACGCCCTCGAGACCCGGTTTGAAATCGTCGGCCATCGCGCGAAAACCTATACGGACCGGGCTCCGGGAAAGCTTGGGTAGGCTGCCGAGCCGTGGCTCATGAAGTGACGCTGATCCCGGGCGACGGCACCGGCCCGGAGCTGAGCGAGGCGACGCGCCGCGTCCTCGAGGCCACCGGGGTCGAGTTCGAGTGGGACATTCAGCAGGCTGGCGCGGACGTGATGGACCAGTTCGGCGGCAATCCGCTGCCCGACCAGACGCTCGACTCGATCCGGCGCACGGGAGTTGCGATCAAGGGTCCGATCACGACCCCGGTCGGCGGCGGCTTTCGCTCAGTCAACGTCGGCCTGCGGAAGGCGCTCGACCTCTATGCGCAGGTGCGGCCCTGCAAGACCTACGAGGGCGTCCGCACGCGCTTCGACGACGTCGACCTGGTGGTCGTCCGGGAGAACACCGAGGACCTGTATGCCGGCGTCGAGTACGAGGAGGGCAAACCGGAGACGATCGAGCTGGTCGACTGGATCGAGGCCCGAGGCGGAACGCTTCGCCACACCGACGCTGGGATCTCGATCAAGCCGATATCGATCTCCGGCACGCGCCGGGAAGTCCAGTTCGCCTTCGACTACGCCCGCCGGAACGGCCGCCGCAAGGTCACCGCGGTGCACAAGGCGAACATCATGAAATTCACGGACGGCCTCTACCTGCATGTCGCACGCGAGGTCGCCGCGGAGAATCCCGACATCGAGTTCGACGACCGGATCGTGGACAACATGTGCATGCAACTCGTGCAACGCCCCGATGAATACGACGTGCTCGTGCTGCCGAACCTGTACGGGGACATCGTCTCCGACCTCGCGGCCGGGATGATCGGCGGGCTCGGGATGGCTCCAGGCGCGAACTTCGGCGAGCAGGCTGCGATCTTCGAGCCGACCCACGGCTCCGCGCCCAAGTACGCCGGCCAGAACAAGGTCAACCCGATGGCGATGATGCTCTCCGGAACGCTGATGCTCCGCCATCTCGACGAGACGGAAGCCGCGGACCGGCTCGAGAGCGCGATCGCCGACGTGATCCGCGAGGGCGCAAGCGTCACGTATGACATGAAGCCCACTCGCGACGACCCGACCGCGGTCGGAACGAGCCAGGTGGCGGACGCGATCATCGACAAGATGGGCGCCCGGGTTTGAGTGCGCGCCGCAAGATCACGGTGGTGGGCGCCGGCGCGGTCGGGGCGACCTGCGCCCAGGTGCTGGCGGCGCGCGACTACGCCGACATCGTCCTCGTCGACATCAAGGAAGGCCTGCCGCAGGGCAAGGCGCTCGACATCAACCAGATGGGATCGGTGCTCGGCTACGAGCCGAACGTCGTCGGGTCGAACGGCTACGACGAGAGCGCCGAATCCGACGTCGTCGTGATCACGGCAGGCGTGCCGCGCACCGGCGACATGAGCCGCGACGATCTCGTCTCGACCAACGAGACGATCGTCGCCCAGGTCGTCGAGGCAGCCACGGTGCAGAGCCCGGAGGCGATTCTGATCATCGTCTCCAACCCGCTCGATGCGATGTGCCACGTCGCCAAGAGCGTCAGCGGCTGGCCAAAGCAGCGAGTGTTCGGGATGGCGGGGATTCTCGACACCGCCCGCTTTTCGACCTTCATCGCCTGGGAGACGCGCGCGTCGGTAAAGGACGTGACCGCGATGGTGCTGGGCGGTCACGGCGACCAGATGGTCCCGGTGGTCTCGGCGACCACGGTCGGCGGCGTTCCCTTGCGGAAGCTGGCGAGCGAGGACGCGATCCACGCGATGGTCGAGCGAACGGCAAAAGGCGGCGGCGAGCTCGTGAAGCTGCTTGGCACGTCGGCCTGGTACGCGCCTGGGGCAGCCGCTGCCCAGATGGTCGACGCGACCATGCTGGATGAGAAGCGGGTGCTCCCCTGCACGGCGTATCTCGAAGGCGAGTACGGAATCGAAGGGCTCTATATGGGCGTGCCGGTCAAGCTCGGGCGCGCCGGCATCGAGGCGGTGATCGAGCTCGAGCTCTCCGAGGACGAGCAGACGATGCTGAACGAGTCCGCCGACGCTGTCCGCGAGGTCGTCGGCGTGCTGACGACCTAGTGCCGGGCCGCAGCCGGATTCCGGTAGTCGGGACGAATCGTCACGGTTGCGGCGCACGTCCGCGACGCCTCGGTGCGAAAAGCCGCGGTACGCTCGCCATGGGTGGCGGGTGGATGTTCAGCCTCACCCTGGGTGGGGAGTTGGCGGGGTGAGGGCGGCTTGGAGCTAGGCCTGAAAGGGCGCACCGCGATCGTCTGCGGCGCTTCATCGGGCATGGGCCTCGCAACTGCGGAGGCACTCGCGCGCGAGGGCGCGAACGTCTCGATGTTCGCACGTCGACGCGAGCTGCTCGACCGCGAGGCCGAACGGCTGGGAGCCCTCGCGGTGCGAGGTGACGTCACGAACCTCGCAGACCTCAAACGGCTCGTCGACCGAACGGTCGCGGCCTTCGGCGGGATCGACATCCTCGTCAACAACAGCGGTGGGCCACCTCGAGGCCCGGCGGTTGGGCTCAGCGACGACGACATCGAGCGCGCGGTCGAGCTCCTGCTCCTTTCGGTCGTTCGCCTGACCGAGCTCTGCCTGCCGCAACTCGAGCGAAGCGGCCACGGCCGCATCGTCAACATCGCCTCGAGCTCGGTTCGCGAGCCGGCTGACAACCTCGCCCTCTCGAATGCGATCCGTCCGGGCGTGATCGGATGGGCGAAATCGATGGCCCGCGAGCTCGGTCCGAAGAAGATCACCGTCAACTCGATCGCCCCGGGCAAGATCGAGACCGCTCGGCTGATGGAGGCCTACGTCGACCGCTCGCGCGCGCCCGACCTGGAGCTGATTCCGCTCCGCCGGTTCGGCCGGCCCGAGGAGGTCGCCGATGTCATCTGCTTCCTCGCCTCCGACAGGGGCAGTTACGTCAGCGGCGCCGTGATTCCGGTCGACGGCGGGCTGACTCGGTTCTTGCTCTAGCTCTCAGACTGCTTGCGCCAAACCCTCCTCAACCGGTCACGTTCAGCCAGGGGCACGCAAGTACCATTTGCCCGATGCGATCGCTAACGCCCGCCCGGGCGGCCGGCGCGGGCCTTCTACTCGCGGTGATCGCGCTGAGCGTCCTCTATCTGATCCCGTCGAACAGGTACTACGTCTTCCTGCCCGACCGGGCACACCCGCTCGAGCCGCTCGTGACCATCGACGGCCGGCATCCCGCGGCCGCCGCCGGCGGCGTGTACTTCGTCGACGTCCGCTTCCGCAAGGCGCACCTGCTCGAAGACCTGCTGGGGAGACCGCTCGCCCGCGGCGGCACCCTCCTGCCCAAGCGCGACGTGCTCGGCGATGTCACGCCGAGCCAGGCACAGAAGATTGACGTCACGCAGATGCAGGACTCGCAGAAGATCGCCGCTGCCGTCGCGCTGAGACGGCTCGGCTACCACGTGCCGGTTCAGCTGCCGAAGGTCGTCGTCCGAGGCGTGCTTCGCAAGGCGCCTGCACGACAGGTGCTTCGGCCTGGGGACAAGCTGCTCGCCGTCGACGGCAAGGAGGTCCACAGCCTTGGCCGACTGCACGCGCTGATCTCGAGCCATCGGCCCGGCGAGGTGCTCGCCGTCAGCTACGGCCGCTCCGGCCAAAACGCAACCGCGTCCATCAAGACGATTCCGAGCCTCGACGACAAGCGGCAAGCCGCGCTCGGAATCCTCGTTGACGAGGCCGGCGGCTCGATCGGCAAGCTCCCGGTCAGGGTTCGAATCAACATCCAGGACGTCGGTGGCCCCTCCGCCGGGCTTGCCTTCGCGCTCGACCTGATGGAGGAGCTCGGCCGGGACGTCGACCGCGGCTACAAGGTCGCCGCGACGGGTGAGCTCGCCCTGGATGGCTCGGTGCTCCCGATCGGCGCAGCGAAGCAAAAAACGATCGGCGCGCGCGAGGCGGGTGTGGACGTTTTTCTCGTCCCCGCTGGATCGAACGCGAAGGTCGCGCGCAAGTATGCGAACGGGCTCAAGATCATCCCTGTGCAGAGCTTTCCACAGGCGTTGCACGCTCTGGCAACACTGCCCGCAAAGCACCCCGCGACAGCCTGAAAATGGCTTGTCGCGAAAGCCGCGCAAAGTGCGCGAAGTTCCAAAATCGTCTCTTTGATCTGCCGGGCAATCGCTCTATGATCCTCTCCGTTCGGCAGCGGCGGCGACCTAGCAAGGAGAGACATGAGCAAAGGGATCAAAGCAACCTGCGATGACTGCTACTTCCGACGCGCGGGCCTCTGCGCCCTTTCCCCCGAGGTTCCTTGCCCGACCTTCCGAGCCGAAACCCGTGGGTCACTGATGCGGCCACAGCAGCCGCAGCTCGTCGCGCGGCCGACCGTCACGATGACGGGCGCGCGCGCGGCGGCGGCCTGAGCTCCCGGCCCGCCTCCTACACTTAGGCTCGATGCCGAGCTTCCGCAGGCCGAGCGACGAGCAGATTCGTGAATGGCAGCCCCGCTTCTGGGCGAAGCTGATCGGACTGGTTCTGATCGCCGCCTACGTGATCGCGTTCATCATCGAGAACCACAGGAACGTCCACCTCCACTTCGTACTCTTCACGGCGAAGGTCTCCCAGATCTGGCTAATCCTGCTGAGCCTCGTGATCGGAGCGCTCGCAGGGGCGCTGCTACGGCAGGTTCACCGTCGCCGCAGCGGGCACTAGCGCGGCCAGCCGCGACACGCCTTCGTCGATCCTCTTGGGCGTCTCGAAGCTGAAGGCAAGCCGGGCAGTCCCGGCCTCACCACCGAAGTCGGAGCCGCGCACGAAGGTGACTCCCGCGTCGGTCGCCCGGCCGAGCAATTCGCGCGCGTCGATGCCTGCCGGCAGCTCGAGCCAGAGGAAGTAGCCGCCTTCGGGACGCGACCAGCGGGCCTGCCCGCCGAGCTCGCGCTCGAGGGCGGCGAGCATCGCGTCGCGCCGTTCTCGAAGCAGCCCGCGGACGCGCTCAAGGTTCGGCTCCAGCATCCCTCGGCGAAGGAACTCGAGCACCGTCGCCTGCGTGACGAGCGCCGGTGTGATGTAGGTGGAGGCCACGAGCTCCTCGAGCCCGGGCACGACGTCTGCGGGGACGATTACGTACCCCACGCGCAGCCCCGGCGCGATCGTCTTCGAGAACGAGGAGCTGTACATCACGGTGACTCCCCCCTCGAGCTCGAACAACGTGGGCAACGGCTGGCCCTCGAAGCGAACGAGCCCGTATGGATCGTCCTCGAGAATCCGGAGCGAGCGGGCTTGCGCCAGCTCGGCCAGCCGTCGGCGCCGGTCCTCGGACAGGGTGACGCCGGTCGGGTTCTGGAAGGTCGGGATCGTGTAGAGCAACGCGTGCGGGCCTTCGCGTTCGAGCAGTTGCTCGAGCTCGTCGACGTCGAGACCGTCGTCGTCCAGCGAGACCTCGTCGAACGCGGTGAGGACCTTCCGGGGCCGGTCGTAGGTGGGCCGCTCGACGATCACCCTTCCCGCCCGACCGAACGCGGAGAGCACGAAGTGAAAGGCCTGAAGCGACCCGTTCGTGACCACGACGCGGGCCGGGTCGACGGCGTGGCGCTCGCCGATCCATTCGCGCAGCGGCTGGTAGCCGAGCGTGTGGCCGTAGAGAAGCACCGCCTCGCGGTCACGCTCGATCGCGGCCTTCGCGCAATCGGCCAGCTCGTCGATCGGCAGCAACTCAGGGCCGGGCACGCCCCGGGCGAACGAGATCGTCTTCATCTTCCCGAGTGTACGAGCAGCGCTAGACGGTCGCCGAGGCCGGCTCGCGCTCGTCGGGCTCGCGACCGAGGGCGATCCGAATGGCCGCGGCGCCGGTTGCGGCGGCAACCAGCGACAGCGTGGCCTGGAGCATCCAGACCGCCGAGTCCCCGAAGGTCTTGTGTACCTGCAAGCCGATGAACGGCCCCAAGGCGAAGCCGATCGCCCCCATCGCTCCGAACGCGCCCATGTAGGCGCCGCGCAGGTCCGGCGGGGCCAGCCCGGCGACGGCCGTCTGCGAGGTCGGCACCCAGAGCATCTCGCCGATCACGAACAAGAACAGGATCAGCAACACGACCGGCAGCGCATCGTTGACAGCGAGGAGCAGGAAGGGCAGCCCCATCAGGGGCAGCCCGAGCGCAAGCTTCGCCGCCGCCGGCACGCCCGCGACCCGTTCGGTCAGTCGCAGCTGGAAGAAGGTGACGAGAAACGGATTCAGGATCACCAGAAAGCCCCAGGTCGAGCTCGAGTACCCGTGGGACTCGACCAGCGAGATCGGCAGCACGGTCTCGAAAGCGACGTAGACGATCCAGGCGAAGGCCGCGGAGACGAGGAAGAGTAGGAACGGGCGGTCGTGGGCGATGACCGCGAACGAGCCGCGCGTCGGCGGCTCCTCGGGCGCGTAGGCCCCGCGTGCCGGCAGGAAGAGCAGAGCGAGCGTGAAGCCGACGGCGGAGAAGGCCGCGGCCCCGAGGAAAAGGGTGTCCCAGCTCCCGAGCAGGAGCAGGAGCCCCCCGAGCGGCGGCCCGAAGGTGATCCCGAGATTGGAGGCGACCCGGACGGCGGCGTAGGCAGACTCGTGCCGGTCCTGGGGCACGAGGTCGGCGACGAGCGCCTGCGACGCGGCGTTTCCGATCTGAAAGAACAGCCCCCCGAAGCAGAGCACGAGCAGACCGGCCGTGGCGCTGCCTCCCGCCGCGAGAAAGCCGAGAACGACCACCGTCTGCCCGATCCAGCCGGCAAGGATCAGTGGCCGCCGGCCGACGTGATCGGAGAGGTGGCCTCCCAGGTACCCGGCGCCGACCCCGATGAGCGCGCTGGCGAGATACGCGAGCCCGAGCACGGATTGGTCGGCACCGAGCTTCTTGACTGCCCAGATACCGATGAAGCTCCACACCGTCGAGCCGGCGAGCGAGCCCGCGAAGCTGATCCCGAGGAGCGGCCGGAGGGCGGAATCCGTGTCCGACCCGAAGATGGTGCGATAGAGCGCTGCGAAGGGACGCACCTCCGCACACTGCCAGACAGCGCCGCCTCCTTCGTTCGGGCGGGGAGCCCGGCCTGAACGCCGGACTCCCCGCACGTCGTAATGAGCTAGCAGTTCCCGATCGTTCCGCTCTCGTTCGAGGGATCGTTCGGGTTGTACTGAGCGTCCCGCCAGTGATCGCCGCACGAGTCGCGGTAGTCGAACTCGTACGAGACGAACGTCGTGTCCGCGAGGCTGACGCCGAAGACAGCGTTCAGGAAGCTGTCCCAGGAGGGATCAGCGGGCATCGCCGCGTCCGGGTTGTAGTCGAATGCGCCCTTCACTTGCTGCGTCCAGACGCCGTTCCA